>DATFFJ010000088.1:0-7078 GCA_035250065.1 Aeromicrobium sp.
GGGCCAGCTGACTGCGCGGATTGCTCGCCATCAAGGACGTTGGGTCATCGGCGTCGACCGGGTACCGGAACGCCTCGAATTGGCCCACACCCACGGTGTGGAAACCATCGATATGAGTGAAGTAGAAGATGTTCCCGACGCCATCCTGAACCTCACCGACGGCCGCGGCGCCGACGGGACGATTGACGCTGTCGGCATGGAGGCGCACGGTTCGCCGGTCGCCGGCCTGGCAATTGGGGCGGTAGGCCTGCTGCCGGACGCTCTTGCCAAGCCACTCGCCGACAAGATGGCCGTCGACCGCACCGCGGCCCTGGTCGACTCGATCAAGTCGGTGCGGCGCGGCGGCACCGTGTCGGTGTGCGGCGTCTATGGCGGAGAGATCGACCCGCTGCCGATGATGGAGATCTTCGACCGCGGCGTCACCATGCGGTTCGGGCAGTGCCACGTGCGCCGCTGGACCGACGACATCCGAAAAGTCCTCGATCAGGACGAGGACATCCTGCACGTGGAAAGCCTGGCGACGCACCGGCTGCCCCTGGAGCAAGCGCCCGATGCGTACGAGATGTTCCAAAAGAAGCAGGACGGCTGCATCAAAGTCGTACTCCAGCCATGACCGCTGTTCATCGCTGTCGCAGACGACCGAACCTGGAAGCTTGAAGACAGTCCCGGTGACGTGTTGGCCGACTCGCCGAATGGGTACCGACTTGGGGGAGTTACGGAATGGCCCCTGCCGTCGTGGCAGGAATGCGATCGCGACAGCGAAGTCCAGAACGCTTGATGAGGCGTGGAACAGGAGAACACCATGAGCGACGAGAAGATGGAGGCCGTTCAGGCTGTGGTGGACCGGGTGGCCGCCTATCAGGACGGAGCGACTGAGGGAACGGTCGAGAACGAACTTCGTTCAGGATTCGCAGAGGCCGGCGTTGAGATGGGCGATGAGGACATCGAGGCGCTCGCGTCGGCCATCGAGTCCGAGCATGGGTCCGTCTCAGCAGCTGACGTGCTCAGCTGATTACCGCCCAAGATGGTGAGGCACGCATGCTCGCCCGTTGCATCAACTGAGATCGGCTGGTCTGGATATCAGTCGGTCGGAATGGAGTTCGTCGCCTCGTCAAGCAGGACGAGCGCCTGCCGCGTGGTTTGTTCGAGCACACGGTCTGGTGGGCCGTCGAACTCAAATGCTCTATTCACATATGCGCCTTCGAACTGCGTCGCTATGAAGACTGTCCCGGGAGGCTGTCCTTCCTCGGGGTTCGGTCCGCCGCATCCGGTGACGCCTATGGACAGATGCGCATCGAGCAGTTTGGCTGCCCCTTGAGCCAATTGTCGGGCGCAAGCCGGGTTGATGACCGGGCCGGGTTCGACACCGAGAAGCTCGAACTTGACGTCGGAGGCGTAGGCCACGATGCCCCCGGCAAACCATTCCGAGGCGTCTGACCCAGCACCGAGGGCCGACGCGATGCGGCCGGACGTCAACGACTCAGCGACAGCCACGCGCACCTCCAGCTCCCGAAACCGGCGCGCCAGTCGCTCGACGAGATCTCGAGTGGGTGCTGTCACGGCGCATACGTACCCGCCCACCGTTCGAGCCAACCGTCCCGGCCTTGCGGATCCAGGACGTCCTGGAATGGCTTTGGGGCGTGAGGGATGCCGTACTCATTGCTGGCCGTCCGCGGCGTAAGGGCACGGCAGCCCGCCCACTCTTTGGGCGTCTGCTACACCTTCGCCAAACAATTCGTTGCGATTCCAATGGTGGCCAGGGTCGGGGTCGACTCCCCCAAGCTCTCCGCGCTGCGCGCTCCGAGCAGGGGGACCCCCAGACGACGCGGCCCTTGGCCGCAGCCGCAGGCCTCCCACCCACCCGGATACGCAAAATGGCCCGCCCCGTCGGGACGAGCCATTTTCCGTGGCCAGGGTCGGGGTCGAACCGACGACCTTCCGCTTTTCAGGCGGACGCTCGTACCAACTGAGCTACCTGGCCGGGCACCCTCGCCCGCAATGAAGAGGACGAGGATGGGCACACTTGGCGACCCCGACGGGACTCGAACCCGCGACCTCCGCCGTGACAGGGCGGCGCGCTAACCAACTGCGCCACGGGGCCAAGATGCGTCCGCGACTCTACCGCACCGGCAAAGCCTGAACCAAAGCGGCTGGACCCCTCGACGGACGGGATCCGGGCCTCGTCAACGGTCCGACCGATGTGGGACGCTTCCCCGAAGTCGAGTCTTGAGGGGGCACCTCGTGATCGAGTATCGGGGCGTTTCCAAGACGTTCGCCGACGGCACCACCGCTGTCGGCGATTTCAGTCTGGTGATCCCATCGCATTCGACCACCGTCCTGGTCGGCTCGTCCGGCTGTGGCAAAACCACTTTGCTGCGCATGGTCAACCGCATGGTCGACCCCACGGCGGGTCAGGTGCTCATCGATGACGTCGACGTCGCCACCCGCGACCCCATCGAGCTGCGGCGGAGCATTGGCTACGTCATGCAGCACGCTGGCCTGCTGCCTCACCGCACGGTCATCGAGAACGTCGCCACCGTGCTGCGCCTCACCGGTGTCGACAAGACGGCGGCGCACGATCGGGCCCGCGAAGTCCTCCAGACGGTCGGGCTCGATGTCGCGCTGGCGAGGCGCTACCCGCAGCAGCTGTCAGGCGGCCAGCAGCAGCGGGTTGGCGTGGCCCGTGGGCTCGCGGCCGACCCGAACATCCTGTTGATGGACGAGCCGTTCGGCGCTGTCGACCCGATCGTCCGCGCCGAGCTGCAGCGCGAGCTGCTGCGGCTCCAACAGGAGCTCGGAAAGACGATCGTGTTCGTCACGCATGACATCGACGAGGCGTTTCTGCTCGGCGATCAGGTCGTCATCCTCAAACGGGGTGCCGAGGTCGCCCAAGTCGGAACGCCCGCACAGATTCTGGCGAACCCGGCCGACGAGTTCGTCCGCAGCTTCGTCGGCCTCGATCGGGCCAACCGCACGCTGCACGTGGCAGAGGAGAACGGCCGTTCGGTCGTCACCGATGCCGCCGGACGAGCCGTGGGCGTCCTGAGCTGATGGATTGGATCTGGGCGAACCGCGCCGAGCTCGTTTCGCTGACGCTTGCCCATGCGTGGCTCAGCGCGGTCCCGGTCCTCGTCGGTCTGGCCGTCGCCGTGCCGCTCGGCTGGTGGGTGAGCCGGCATCGTCGAATCGGCAGCGTGCTGCTGGGCATCGGAAGTGCGGTGTACACCGTCCCGTCGCTCGCGCTGTTCGTCCTCCTGCCCAGCGTGATCGGCACCCCGTTGCTCAGTCCTCTCAATGTGGTGGTGGCACTGTCGCTGTACGCCGTCGCGCTGCTGATCCGCACGGCCGTGGACGCCTTCGCAGCGGTACCGGACGCCGTGCTGGACGCTGCGACGGCGGCCGGGTACTCGCCAGCTGGCCGTGGCTTGCGCGTCGAGCTACCGCTGGCCGGGCCGGTCCTCCTGGCTGGGACGCGGGTGGCGAGTTTCAGCACGGTCAGCCTGGTCAGCGTCGGTGCAATCATCGGCGTCAGCAGCCTCGGGTCGTTGTTCACCGACGGCTTCCGCCGGGACTTCACCACCGAGATCGTGGTTGGCGTCGTGGGCACGGTGCTACTCGCGGTGATCTTTGACCTCATCCTGGTCCGGTTCGGCCGGCTGCTGATGCCGTGGACGGCGGAGGCCCGCGCATGACCCTGTCCACTGGAGTGCCGGCCGATACCGCGCGCTGGCTGTCCGATCGGGCCAACTGGACGGGTGCCGAAGGCGTCCCGCACCGTCTGATCGAGCACATGGGATATTCGGCGCTGACCGTGGCCGTCGCCGCGCTCGTCGCCGTGCCGCTCGGGCTGTGGATCGGCCACACCGGACGGTGGCAGCGCCTCGCCGTCGCGGCGTCCGGTGCGCTCCGTGCACTGCCGACGCTCGGGCTCCTGACCTGGTTCGTCCTCCTGATCGGCGTCGGCCTCGCGGCGCCCATCCTGGCCTTGGTCGTGCTTGCCATCCCACCTCTGCTCGCCGGGACCTACGCCGGCTTGGAGTCCGTCGATCGCTCGACGATCGACGCCGCCCGTGCACAGGGATTCACCGGGTGGCAGGTGCTGTCCCGAGTTGAGATCCCGCTCGCGCTGCCATTGCTGGTCGGTGGTTTCCGCTCAGCGACGCTTCAAGTCATCGCCACCGCCACCGTCGCGGCCTACGTTGGTCTGGGTGGCCTGGGCCGTTACCTGATCGACGGTCAGGCGTATCGCGACTACCCCCAGATGGTCGGCGGGTCCGTCCTGGTCATCGCTCTCGCTCTGATCGCCGACGGAGTCTTCGTCGGCGCCCAACGTCTCAGCACCCCGAAGGAGAAATCATGAGACTGCGACACCTCGTCCTCGCGCTCGCGGTGACCACCAGCTTGACCGCCTGCGGCAACCCGCTGAATCGGTCGACCGACGACCCCGACCCGGGAACCATCACCGTCGGGTCTGCGGCGTTCCCGGAGAGCGAGATCGTTGCGGAGATCTATGCGCAGGCGCTGGAGTCGAAGGGCCTAACCGTGCGTAAGAAGCTGAACATTGGGGCCCGCGAGGTGTACATCCCGGCCTTGGAGCGAGGCGAGATCGACCTCATCCCCGAGTACACGGGCAACCTCCTGACCTACCTGGATCCCAAGGCGACGGCCACTGCACCTGACGAAGTGGTGTCCGCGCTCGACAAGGCCGTTCCGTCCGGACTGACGGTGCTCCAAGCGGCGCCCGGCGAGAACAAGGACTCGCTCAACGTGACCGCCGCGTTCTCCGAGGAGAACGACGTCACGTCCATCGCCGACCTGGCCAAGGTCGACGGCCTGCGGTTGGCCGCGAACCCCGAATTCAAGCAGCGCGCCTACGGCATCCCCGGATTGGAGAAGGTCTACGGCATCAGGGGCATCGAGTTCACCCCGATCAGCGACGGCGGCGGCCCGGCCACGGTCAAGGCACTGGTCAGCGGCACGGTGGACGTCGCCGACATCTACTCGACGACGCCGTCGATCAAGGCGAACAAGCTGGTGACGCTGGACGACCCGAAGAATCTGATCGCGGCCCAGAACGTCGTCCCACTCGCCCGCGAGAACAAGGCGACTGACAAGGTCAGCGAGGCGCTCAACGCCGTCTCGGCGTCGCTCACCACGCAGGAGCTCCTGGAACTCAACGAGGCGAATCAGGGCAAGGACAAGACGGCGCCAGCGGTCCTCGCGAAGGAGTGGGTGGCGGAGCACCTCAAGTGATCAGGCAGACGGCTCAAACACCCAGGGCTCTTCGGGCACGCTGGCCGGGTCGAAGGACGCGAGCAAGTCTGTCGGGCTCGATCCGGCCAATCCCAGCGAGTCGGCGATGAGCCTGAACGGGTCAAGGCCGCGACTCTCCAACTCGGTCCACGTCACCGCGCCATCCCGCTTGGCCAGCCGGGCGCCCTCCCGGTTGAGCGCCAAGGGAACGTGCACGTACGTCGGTGCAGCCAGCCCGAGCAGGTTTGCGAGGTATGCCTGACGGGGTGCCGATGTCAGCAGGTCGTCGCCGCGGACGACTTGGTCCACGCCTTGGGCGTCGTCATCGACGACGACGGTCAGGTTGTACGCCGGTACTCCGTCGTTGCGGACGAGGACGAAGTCGTCCACCGGTCCCTTGACGGTGCCGTGCCGTTCGTCGTCTATTGACCACTTGCTGACGTCGGCACGAAGCCGGAGCGCCGCCGGCCGCTCGGCCGACCGTGCGCTGACCTCGTCTGGCGTCAGCTCACGGCAGGTGCCCGGATACGTCCCGGGCGGGACGTGGGGCGCAGATGGCGCGTCCTGGATTTCCCGCCGGGTGCAAAAGCACGGGTACGTGCGGTCCGCGTCCGTGAGCATCGAAACGGCGTCGCGGTAGACGTCGAGTCGGCTGCTCTGACGCAGGATCGGTCCGTCCCAGTCGAGACCGAGGGCGGTGAGGTCGGCGAGTTGGCGTGCCTCGGCGCCGGCGCGGACACGGTCGAGATCATCGATGCGGAGCACGAACCTGCGTCCGGTCGATCGCGCCCACAGCCATGCCAGGAGTGCCGTACGAAGGTTGCCGATGTGGAGGTCACCCGACGGCGACGGGGCGAAGCGCCCGGCGCCCCGATGTGTTGGGGGAGGGTCGGCGGTCACATCGGCCAGTATTCAGTCAGTAATCGCTCGCTGTTCACCGGACGGCCATGTCCGAGGCTGAGCGTGGACAGATGACAACGGAGACATTCGCCGTACCGGGCCTGCTGCTCATGCTCACGGCCGTCGCGTTGGCCGCACTGGGCATGACGGTGGAGATCGTCGCCGTGCCGCTGGGCGTGAGCCTGGTCATGGCACTCTGCGCGGCGTACAAGGAAATCGGCATGCGATCGTCCCGCCGGCCGCGCCACTAGGCCGCATAGATACCGCACCCCCTGCGCCGGTGGGCACCCGGCGCAACCGACTATGCTGGCTCGCGTTCTGGCCCCCATCGTCTAGCGGCCTAGGACGCCGCCCTTTCACGGCGGTAGCACGGGTTCGAATCCCGTTGGGGGTGCTCTGAAATGTCCGTGCCACCCGGAGGGTGGGGCGGACATTTCAGCTTCCGCGCGAGATTGGAGCGCGGGTCCCCTGCACGGAGCGCAGCGGAGTGCTTGGGAGAATCCCGTTGGGGGTGCTCGTTCAATCGCCGCGTCAGGGATGCCGGCCGGCCTGGTCCCTCGTCACCCCCGCGGCCACCAGCCGCAGTGCGACGTCCATCTCCGTCCGTCGCTCGGTGAGTGGGTGCCCGACCAGTTCCTCGGCCTGATCGAGGCGGTACCGGACCGTGTTGCGGTGGACGAACAGCTCGGTTGCCGTCTGGACCACGTTCGATCCGTTCTGCAGATAGTGGCTCAACGTCTCCCGGACGATGTCAAGGGCAGGATCGGGCGCGGCCAACTTGCCCAGTTCGCGCTCAACGAGATGCTGCGCGGCCTGCGGGTTCTCTGACATGAGGCACGCGAGCTCGACGTCGGCATACGACGTGACGGCGCTGCCGCTGATGCCGGACCGGAGCACCAGCCGCTGGGCGTCGACGGCTTCGCGG
>DATFFJ010000089.1:0-3913 GCA_035250065.1 Aeromicrobium sp.
CGTTTGCTCGGCCAGGCCGTCGCCGCACCCATCTGGGCCATGGTCCGAGATCGTCAACTACCTGCGCGGGCGGAGTTTGGCAAGCTCAACATGCTGGGCGATGCACCCAAGCTGCTCGACGAGTCCTTCGTCACCGCAGCCCAACCTGGAAGGCCATTTGGTGAAAGCGATCGTCTATGACGTCGTGCGCGCGCCGGCCGTGGTTCGCGACGTGGCTGAACCCGACTGTCCCGAGGACGGCGCGGTGATCACGGTTCGGGCCACTGGCGTATGCCGGTCGGACTGGCACGCCTGGCGTGGCCATGAGGCGGTGCCGCTGCCACACATTCCTGGACACGAGTTCGCCGGCGTGATCGCTGCTGTGGGAGCCCAGGTCCGTGGCTTCGCGCCGGGTGACCGGGTGACCGCGCCATTCGTCAACGGTTGCGGGCGGTGCGACTGGTGCCGGACCGGTGATGCGCAGATCTGTCCCGATCAAACCCAGCCGGGGTTCAGCTACGCGGGCTCGTTCGCTGAACGCGTCGTCGTTCGGGTCGCTGACGTCAATCTTGTCCGGCTGCCCGATGAACTGGATTTCGTGAGCGCGGCGGCGCTTGGCTGCCGCTTTGCCACCGCGTTCCGTGCCCTCACCGCGTACCGTCGGGTCGAGCCGGAAGACTGGGTAGTGGTGTTTGGCTGCGGTGGTGTCGGGCTCTCGGCGATCATGATCGTCCGGGCCCTGGGTGCCCGGGTGATCGGTGTGGACCTCTCGGCGGCGGCCCGGGCGCGGGCGGCCGAGTTGGGTGCGGTAGCGATCGACGTCGCGGAGACGTCCACCGCCATTGCCGAGCTGACCGGCGCGGGCGCGCACTTGACCGTCGATGCAGTGGGCTCGGCGGCGACGGCGCTGGCCGCGGTGAGCGCGCTGCGCCGCGGCGGCCAGCACGTTCAGGTCGGATTGATGCTCGACGCCGACGCCTTGGCCCCCTTGCCTTGGGAACTGCTCGTGGCCCAGGAGTTGCGGGTCGCCGGCTCGCACGGTATGTCGGCGGCCGATTATCCGGCCATGCTGGCGATGATTACCGACGGCAGGCTCGATCTACGAGGGCTGATCGCCGAACGCATTCCGCTCGAGAAGGCGGGCGCGGCGATGATGGCCATGGACAACCCGGTGGCCACGCGTGCCGGGATCACCGTCGCTGTCTCCGACACCGGCGGTTGATCACCCGCACGATGAGGTCGGCAGTTACGAAGTGCAGTGCTCGGTCGGCCAAAAGCGAGACGAATCGGCCGGCCCGTGTACTCCAGACTGTTTATCGTCGTCCTGCAGGGCGATTGACGAAGGTGGAACGCCAGGGTGCCGCAGGCCGACCGGTATACGGTCCTCTCGAACAGGCCTGGCCACTCATGCGCGATAACGGCGAAGCGCTCGGCGGCAAAGTGATGCCCGACTGCGACGGCTCCCCTACGGCGGATCCTTCGCCGCCCTGTCATCACCCTTAGGAGCCCAGCCGCCCAGGTCGCGTTACTGTTTTGCGGTACGGCCCTCAGTTCTTCCGAAAGCGGATGTATGTCGCCCCAGAGCTCCGAGCCACCAGACGCAGCTTCGACCACCGGCGCGACTCTCCCCGTTACGCCGGAAGCCGCGACTTTTGATGCCGTCCAACCACACATTTTGTACCGGCTCAGTTGGCTTTGGGTTTTGCTCGCCGGCATCGGTGCGTACTTGCTGCTGCTTCGCACACTGTTAGCAACGCAAAATCCCAACTTCCTCCCCTCCATGATCTTGTTCGGCTCGATGGTTGTCCCCGCCACCGTGTTGACCTTCGCCACAACAGGAGGCCGGCGCAGAATCAGGGTCGGTGCCGGCACTGTGGCGTTCACGGCGGTCGCGGGCGGCATCCTCGGTACGGTCGCGGCTGCCACATTGGAGTACGACAGTCTGCGGGCACTCGGTGCGCTGCCGATGCTCATGGTTGGCCTGATCGAAGAAGCGAGCAAGATCGTCGTGCCAACCGCGGTTCTCCTGATCGATCGACGTCTGAGGTGGCCTGAAGCAGCCGTTCTCGGAGTCGCCTCCGGCGCTGGATTTGCCACCCTCGAGACCATGGGCTATGGCTTTAACGCCCTTCTCAGCGGAGGCCTGGGAGCCCTCGACAGCACTCTGCTCCTTCGCGCCCTCCTGGCACCAGCCGGACACGTCGCCTGGACAGGACTGTCAATGGCGGCAATCGGACGGATCCGCGGAACGTCGCATCGCGCTCGCGCCGTCTTTGTCGCTATTGGCGTTTTCGTGGCCGTGGTGATCTTGCATGCGGTGTGGGACGGCAGCAACAATCTGATCATTCGCGTCCTGGTTGCCGTGCTTAGTTTCGGCGCGCTGATCCTTACTCTTGTCGCAGCCCGACGCGCCGAGGGACGTTCGTACACTGGTTGAGCTAATGAGCACTTGATGGCGCGACGGTTGGGCATGGCGATGGGAATCGTGTAGGCGAGGGAGACGGCGTTGCACACGTCGACCAGCGGATGGATGGACGGCAGCGAGCCGTCCTTCCGAAACCGGCGCAGCAACGCCTCCGACGCACACCGGTATTGGGTGGGTTTCAGGCCCATCTGGCTGAATGCGCGTCGCCACAGCCGAGCCGTGGCCCGCTCCAGGAACGGGCGGGTGGTGTCGGCGACATCGGGGCCGCGGTGATGCCAGTGACCGACAAGGCGGTGACCCCCAGCTGGGGAAACTGGTCGAGCAGCTGCGGTGAGTGGCTGAACAGCATTGGTTATCGGCTCTCGGCGGCCAGGCGACCGGCAAGCAGGACGTAGGTGGCGGCAAATGTGCGGCGCAGCCACAACATGACTTTGGGGCGGCTGATCACCTGGGTCCGCACCGTCGCCGCGAACACGCCGTAAAGGGCGAACACCACGAACGTGAGCGCCATGAACACACCGCTCAGGCCCACCATCTGCCAAGTGCCGTTGACCTGGCCGGCGGGCACGAACTGAGGCAGGAAGGCAAAGAAGAAGATCGTCAACTTGGGGTTGAGAAGGTTGATCAGCACCGCGGTACGGATGACACGCCAGAACGACACGGGGGCACGGTTGTCGTCGACCTGGATCGCGGACTGGTCCCGCAAAGCCTGCCAGGCGAGGTAGAGCAGGTAGCCGACGCCGAGCCACTTGATCGTCTGGAACGCGATCGCCGAGGCGTGCAGGAGCGCGGCGAGCCCGGTGACCGCGGCCACCATGTGCGGGAGGACGCCGAGGGTGCAGCCGAACGCGGCGATGATGCCGGCCCTGGAGCCGCGGGACAGGCCCGCGGCGATGGAGTACACCGCACCGGTGCCGGGCGTGGCGACCACCACGAGGGTGGTCAGCAAAAAGGCAATGCTCATCGGTCAAACCTCCCCGTTCGGGCGCTGCTCAAGGACACGCTATTAGCCGTCCTCGGCACGTTGGCTGAGCGGGACGCGGCCGTAGCCAAAAGCCGTCGGATCAGCGGAACGTCCGGCAACGCGACGCGACCGGACTTGTGCGGCAAGCGGACCGCCGACCGGTACGGGTGCCGTAAGAGGATCCCACCGCCGGTGCGCCGTCAGCTCTTCTTCAACTCCTCGGCGAGCATCACGAGGATGCCGCTGGGGCCGCGGATATAGGTGAGCTTGTACACGTCCTCGTAGGTCGCCACGCCGCGCAGGGGGTGGCAGCCGTGCCTCGCGGCGATCGCGAGGGCCTCGTCGAGGTCGTCGACCGAGAAAGCCACCCGATGCATGCCGATCTCGTTAGGCCGGGTGGGCTCCGTCTCGATCGCGTCGGGGTGGATGTACTCGAAGAGCTCGAGGCGACCGTTGCCGTCTGGCGTCTGGAGCATCGCGATGTTGGCGTGGTTGCCGTCGAGGCCGACGGCGGTGTCGGTCCACTCTCCACTGACCGTGTCACG
>DATFFJ010000090.1:0-3831 GCA_035250065.1 Aeromicrobium sp.
ATGAACTTGTTGATCCGGTCCGGCCCCCGCAACTCGACAACCGGCTGTAGCTGAGGCTGCTTTGCCTGCCGATAGGTGTGCGCCAGGGTGGAGAACGTGTCGGCCCAGCGAGCGGACTCAGTGAGAAGCTCGGCGCCCTGCATGCCCAGAGGCACGACGACCTGGGCCTGAACGCTCGAGGGATCCACCGGAAGATACCGAGACTCCCCTTCGTCCTGCGCCAGAAGACCGAGATCGAGCAGCACGTCGAGGGCTCGCCGGAAGCCGGGGTCCTCGTCGAGCAACGGATCGGCGACGTCCAGCCCGTTACTCTCGACAATTCGCTGGTACAGCGACGACGCGACCGTTTCGAGCAGCTTGCGCTCTTCCGGTCCATGACTAGTCGGCAAGGCAACCCCTCCCAGGCTTTACCAAGCGCCAGTATGCCGTAGCCAACCGTTGGCAGGAGTCAGGCATGACTAGGGCCCCATCCGTAACCGGATGGGGCCCTCGCAGCGGGAGAGGTGGAGGCTATGCGCCCAGGCGTGCCTTGAGGCTGTCCAGCTCGGTCCACAGCACCGTCGGCAGCGAGTCGCCGAACTTCTCGAACCACTCGGTGATCTGCGGGATCTCGGCCTTCCACTCCTCGACGTCGACGGCCAGGGCTTGCTCGAGCTCCTCGTCGGTCATGTCGAGGCCCTCGGTGTCGAGCGCCTGCGGGGTCGGCACGTGCCCGATCGGCGTCTCGACCGCTTCGGCCTGGCCCTCGATGCGCTCGATGATCCACTTCAGCACGCGGCTGTTCTCGCCGAAGCCGGGCCACAGGAAGTCACCGTTCTCGTCACGCCGGAACCAGTTGACGTAGAAGATCTTCGGCAGCTTCGCTGCGTCGTTCTCCTTGCCCATGGTGATCCAGTGGTTGAAGTAGTCGCCGGCGTTGTAGCCGATGAACGGCAGCATCGCCATCGGGTCGCGGCGGACCACACCGACCTGGCCGGTCGCGGCCGCCGTCGTCTCGGAGGAGAGCGTGGCCCCCATGAAGGTGCCGTGGGTCCAGTCGCGGGCCTCGGTCACCAACGGGATCGTGGTCTTGCGGCGTCCACCGAAGAGAATCGCGTCGATCGGGACACCCTTCGGGTCGTCGTACTCGGGAGCCAGGATCGGGCACTGCTTGATCGGCGTGCAGTACCGGCTGTTCGGGTGGCTGGACAGCTCGTCGGAGTCCGGGGTCCAGTCCTCGCCCTTCCAGGACGTGGCGCGGTCCGGCATGTTCTCCATGCCCTCCCACCACACATCGCCGTCGTCGGTGAGCGCCACGTTGGTGAACACGGAGTTGCCGCGCTCGATCGTGCGCATGGCGTTGGGGTTGGTCTTCTCGTTCGTGCCCGGGGCGACACCGAAGAAACCGAACTCCGGGTTGACGGCGTAGAGCCGGCCGTCGTCCCCGATCCGCATCCAGGCGATGTCATCGCCGAGGGTCTCCACCTTCCAGCCCGGGATGGTCGGGGCCAGCATGGCGAGGTTGGTCTTGCCGCAGGCGCTCGGGAACGCCGCGGCGACGTACTTCGTGACACCCTCGGGCGAGGTGAGCTTGAGGATCAGCATGTGCTCGGCGAGCCAGCCCTCGTCGCGCGCCATGACGCTCGCGATCCGTAGCGCGTAGCACTTCTTGCCGAGCAGGGCGTTCCCGCCGTAGCCGGAGCCGTAGGACCAGATTGCGCGCTCCTCGGGGAACTGCACGATGTACTTGGTGTCGCTGCACGGCCAGGAGACGTCCTTCTGCCCCGGCTCGAGCGGCGCACCGACCGAGTGGAGGGCCGGGACGAACTTCGCGTCGACCTCCTCCATCCTGCGCAGCACGGAGGTGCCCATCCGAGCCATCACCCGCATCGAGGTGACGACGTACGCCGAGTCGGTGATCTCCACGCCGAACATCGGCTTCTCGGCCTCGAGGTGACCCATCACGAAGGGGACGACGTACATCGTCCGGCCACGCATCGACCCGCGGTACAGGTCGGTCATGATGGCCTTCATCTCGTCCGGCGCCATCCAGTTGTTGGTGGGCCCGGCGTCCTTCTCCTCGACGGAGCAGATGAAGGTGCGGCCCTCGACGCGCGCGACATCGGTCGGGTCGGAGGCGGCCCAGAACGAGTTCGGCTTCTTCTTCTCGTCGAGCTTCACGTAGGTGCCAGCGGCGACGAGGGCGTCGGTCAGCTCGACCCACTCGTCGTCGGAGCCGGTGCACCAGTGGATGCGGTCCGGCCGGGTGAGCTCGGCGACCTCGTTCACCCAGGTCAGGATCCCCTGATGGGTTGTCGGCGCAGTCTTGTGTGCTTCGGTCGTAGCGTCGGCTGACGCAGTTTCGGCGGTCATGGCCTACCGTTCCCTCTCGCGCATTCGCGGTGGCGTGGTGACGCCGCCCGGCCATCGAGCGTATCGATGGTGTGTCGTGGAGTTTCCTATTAATTGCCGCTTCATTGCAGCGATGTGGTTTACCCAAACGTACGCCTGTGCGATCATGCGGCGCACCTGAGGGTGTTAGTGAATGTACTCACATGGTCAATACCCCGGCCATTGGATCGATCCACCGCTGTGACCTGCGTCTCTTCCGCATTTGGGCGTACGTCGGAAGGTGGCGATCGTGCCCGGAAAGCACTCCTATGCCCCCTTCGGTCCAGGCCGGCTGTCTCCGGTCGCCGTGGAGCCATCCGGGGGTGAACTCGGGCGACATGCACCCAGCCGCCGCCAAGCACGAAGTTGGGCAGCGCTTTTAGCACCAGGTGGCTGAAACGCTCCGCAACCTCCAACTGCGGGCGGACCACCCCGCCGGGTCCGCCTGCATTGGCACCACTCACCCTATCCGGCTGGGGCGACCCCCGCGTTCGGTCCCGAACGGTTGTCCCGGGTAGCCGTGGAGCGCCATATGGGACCGAACGTGGCGGGGAAGATCCATCGACCGGGTGTGAGCAACGGTCCGGGTGGTTGGAGCAAGAGGTTGGGGAGCGCGTTCAGCACCAGGCGGCTGAAAGACTCCACAACCTCCATCAATCAGCGCCAAGCTCACCGGCGACAACGCGCCGAGCCGCCCGCCAGCAGGAGGTTGGCGAGCGCTTTCAGCACCATGCGGCTGAAACACTCCACACAACCTCCCACCTACCGGCCGGAGCACGCCGGGTCAGCCCGCCCGCTGGCCCACCCCACTCCTCTCCGACCGGGGCGACCCGCGCGTTCGGTCCCAAACGGTTGTCCGGGTAGCCGTGGAGCGCCATATGGGACCGAACGTGGCGCGGAAGGTCCATCGATCGGGTGTGAGCAACGGTCCGGGTGGCTGGAGAACGAGGTTGTGGAGCAGATTCAGCACCAGGCGGCTGAAAGACTCCGCCACCTGCATCAACCAGCGCCAAGCTCACCGGCCCTTGCCCGGCGCGCTGCCGATTTCGCCCTCACCGACGCCGCACGCTAAACTCTGCGAGGCCCAAGCGCTCGTAGCTCAACGGATAGAGCATCTGACTACGGATCAGAAGGTTGGGGGTTCGAATCCCTCCGAGCGCGCCAAATGATGTTCGAAGACATCCCGGACGGCCGGACCCAAATAGATGTGGGTTCGGCCGGTTCTTCATTACTGCCCCGCCCATGAGCCGAACCGATGCGCATCCGCCATGCACCCGGAGTTCAGCACCCAGATACTGACGCAGCTCTGCGCCGACGACCACGGATCTGTCGACGGCGGGTAACAGCCCAAGGACACGAGAGCCCGGATCCCTGACAGGGGACCCGGGCTCTCATGCGTCTGGAGGAGCTGCGGTGGCTAGTGCTTGCCGAACTCGCCTGCGGACTTCGTCCGAGGCTTGA
>DATFFJ010000091.1:0-12814 GCA_035250065.1 Aeromicrobium sp.
TCCGCCGCCAGCACCCGCGCGGTGCGCATGATGGGCGGTGAGATCTCCCCCGACCTGTACCGGCTGCTCACGCATGGCCGCGCCGTCGACATCTCCGCATTGCGGGACATCTTCGGCTACGAACCCAAGTACTCGACCGAGGAGACGTTCGAAGAATTCCGGACCGCCGTGCGGCCCGGTCCACTGGGTGTGTTGGGGTTGAACACGTGAACGACGATCGTCGCACCATCGGCTCCGCCGGCGCCGCCGGACGGGGGAACCGGTCCCGGCCCCCGTCGGCTGCCGCACGCTCGCTCGCGGGCGAGCGTGCCGCGCCGAAGAAGCCGGTGAAGAAGGCCAAGGCGGCGGCGACTCCGCCTTCCGAGCCCAAAAAGACGACCCCGAAGCCAGCCACGAAGGCCGCCACTCCGGCAGCAAAGAGGCCGGCGGCCAAGAGGCCGGCCGCCAAGAAGCCGGCGGCACCGCGCAAGAAGGCCGCGACTCGGGGGACGACCGCCGCCGGGAAACCGCGCCTGCGCGCCGTAACCGACGAGGACGCGGCGGCAGCAGCAGCTGCGGCTGCGCTGGCCAAGGACGCGACGAGCTCGGTCATTCCCGGCAGCATCCCGTTGGACGACATCGTGCTGGCCGTGGTGCACGCCGCTCAGCGTGTGATCGGGTCAGATTGGGAGGGCCGGCTCGCCGCGTTCGTCGCCGCATTGCGGCGCCGGCTCACCGGCGACTTCGAGGTCGACGAGTTCGGCTTCGACCCGCAGATCACCGAGGTCCTCACAGCTGCCGTCGAACCGCTTGCCGAGAAATGGTTCCGGCTTGAGGTGCGCGGTATCGAGAACATTCCCACCGAGGGCGGGGCTCTCCTGGTCGCGAACCATTCCGGCACCGTCCCGATCGACGGCGTGATCACCTCCTACGCCGTCCACAAGTACACCGGGCGCAACCTGCGGCCTTTGGGCGCCGACCTCGTGTTTGCCCTTCCCTTCGTGGGCCAGGTTGCGCGCAAGGTCGGGGCCACGCTGGCCTGCACGGCCGATGCTGAGCGCCTGCTCACCACCGGCGAACTCGCGGGGGTCTGGCCGGAAGGCTTCAAGGGAATCGGCAAGCCGTATGCCGAGCGGTACAAACTGCAGCGCTTCGGGCGCGGTGGGTTCGTCTCCTCGGCCATGCGGGCCGGCGTGCCGATCGTCCCGGTCTCCATCGTCGGCGCCGAGGAGATTTACCCGTTGGTCGGCAACGTCCCGTCACTCGCTCGTCTGCTGGGCCTTCCCTATTTGCCCATCACGCCGTTCTTCCCGCTGCTCGGCCCCCTGGGACTCATCCCGCTGCCGAGCAAATGGATCATCGAATTCGGTGAGCCGATTCGCACCGACGCCTACGACCCAGACGCCGCGGACGACCCGATGCTGCTGTTCAACGTCACCGACCAGGTGCGCGAAACGATCCAACAGACGCTGTACAAGCTGCTGGTCGACCGCGGGAGCGCGTTCTTCTAGATCGTCAGTCCGCGTCGTCGCCGAGACCGCCCAGCAGCGCCCCGCCGAGCAGTTTCCCGACGCCTTCGAGCGTCTCTGAGATGACCGGCAGGGTTGGTGTCGGCTCGGGGGTCAGTGTGGGCGTAGGAGTAGGAGTCGGTCGAGGGCTCGGCGGTGGTTTGGGAGCCGGCGGCCGATCCGTGTCCTCGTCGGCGTCTTCGTCTTCGTCGGTGTCTTCGTCTTCGTCGGCGTCCTCGTCGCTGTCTTCGTCATCCTCCGAATCGACCGAGGTGATGCCCGACGGCGGCGAAGGATCCGAGGGCGGGGGACCGGACGGCGGCTCTTCACTCGGCGGTGATTCCGGCTCGGTCTCAGGTTCTGGCGCGGTCTCGACCGAGCCATCTGGGTCGGCGGGCGTCGGTGAGCCGGCCTGCGATCCTTCGCAGGAGGGACACAGGTCCCCTGAGCGGCCGACGATTGTCTCGAGGCTCTGGCGGGCGTCGTCAACGGCGACGGTTGCCTCCGGCGGGAGCTGCGCCTCCAGAGAGCGCAGGACGTCGTCCGTTCGCTCGGTGAACCGATTCAGGACCGTGATGCTGCTCGTCGCGTGGTCTTGGCGAAACGCCGCCACGAGGTCCTCGGTGCCGGCCGCAGCGGCTTCCTCAAACTCGCGCACCGACTGCGCCGCCAGGTCAGCGAACTCCGGACCGCGCTCGGACAACGCCTGGGCCTCGCTCAGCCGGCGTTCGGCCAGTTCAAGCTGGAAGGCTCCGCGGTCCTCAAGGCCCCGGTGGAACGACAGCTCCACCCGCTCGGTGGCGCGCTTCACCGGGTACAGCGTGTCGCCCGGCAGCGCCGACTCGCTGGCGCTGGCCATGCCTCCCAGTCCCAAGGAGGCCACGACGAGGGTCGTGGCGACGACCAGTCGCCGCCGCCGCACCACACGCGTGGTCTGAGCCGGGCGGATGCTCGGCTGGCTTGGATCGGCAACCAGCGCCGTCGATGCCTCCATCATCAGGGAGGTCCGGAGCGACGACCGAAAGTCGGCCCGCGGTTCGACCGAGCGGGCCACGGTGCGGAGGCGCTCGGCGAGTGTGCTGAGGAGGGCCTCGTCGCGCATGCGCGGCTGGCGGCTGCGCCACATCATGATCGGATCCTGAGGCTGGACGGTGATGGTATGGAGAAATCAACGAGCCCGGCCGCCCCGAGGTTACGCCGCATGACGGACATCACGACGCCTCCGCATCGAGCATCTTGGCGAGGCTCCGGACAGCGCGCAGCTGCAACTGCTTGATGGCGCCTTCACTGCGGCCGAGCACCTGCGCGGTTTCGGCGATGCTCAGCTCCTGCACGAAGCGCATCAGCAGGCAGTCGCGTTGGTCACTCGGGAGAGCGGCGACGGCGCGCATGAGCTCGTCGTTGGACAGCGACGCCAACATGTCCTCTTCCGGCCCGCGGCCGGGGTCGGGCTGTTCCGGGAGCATGTCGGAGGAAAACTCGCTGCGTGTCCGGCGCGCCTTGTAGTGGTCGTTGGTGAGGTTGCGGGCGATGACGGTCAGCCAGGCACCGAAGTCCTTGCCCCGCCACTGGAAGGTGCTGAGGGAACGCAGCGCGCGGACGAACGTCTCGGCCGTGAGGTCCTCGGCCAACTGCTTCGTGCCGACGCGGGCATAGATGAATCGGAAGATGGCGGTGACGTAGTGGTCGTAAAGCTGGCCGAACGCCTCGGTGTCGCCACCCTGCGCAAGTTCGACGAGAGCGCGGATGCGCGTGCTGTCGTCCGGGGCCGGCGGATCGAGCGGAACCGGACCGCTGTCGGACAGGGCGTGCGAAAGGCGCTGCTCGTTGGGCTCCGCGACGGCAAAAGCCGTGGCGGGCCGTACGCGCCATTCGTCCACGATGCCCCTCCCGCCCGCGGCTGCGATTCTAGTGTCGTGAGTACATTCGTGTGAATTTGCGGCCCATTCCCCAAAGACCGGCAGCCGCCGCGCCACCCCCGGCAACCTTGGCGCTGGCAAGCACCGCCCGCCGGCGATTCCGGTACTCCCGGATGCGCCACCCGTTGGCCTTGGCGTGAGCGCGCAGCGTGGAGTCGGGGTTGACGGCGCACGGATGCCCGACCAGGGACAGCATCGGAAGGTCATTGCTGGAATCGGAGTAGGCGTAGCAGCGTTCGAGATCGAGCCCCTCGCGTTCGGCAAGGGTGCGGACAGCGACAGCCTTTCCTTCGCCGTGGAGCATCTCGCCGACGAGCTCGCCGGTGTAGACACCGTCGACCTGCTCGGCCACCGTGCCCAGCGCGCCGGTCAGGCCGAGGCGCCGCGCGATGACCGAGGCGATCTCGATGGGCGCGGCTGTGACGAGCCAGACGCGGTGCCCGCGATCGAGGTGCCACTGGGCCAATGCGCGGGTGCCGGGCCAGATGCGCTGCGCCATGTTCTCGTCGAAGATCTCTTCGCCGATCTGGGCGAGCTCGCGAGCTTCGCGACCGGCGATGACGGACAAGGCCGACGAGCGGGCGTTGGCGATGTGCTCGGGGTCCTCGACCCCCACGACCCGGAAGTAGAACTGCTGCCACGCTGCTTTGACGATGTCGGCGGTGGTGAAGAACTTGCGTCGGTGGAGGCCGCGCGCCAGGTGGAAGATCGAAGCTCCCTGCATGACCGTGTTGTCGACATCGAAGAAGGCCGCGGTGGTGGGATCGGGCGTAGGGCGCAGCGCGGATTCGACCTCGCTGGCTGCCGCGGCGGCCTGCCCGGACAGGATCGACCGCGAGGTGAGATTGCGCGGCTGGTCGGCGCTGGATGCGGCCACGTTATGAACGATACGCGGGTGGCATGTCGCGCCGGGGCCTGTGATTGACTCGACGTGTGGCGGTCAATCTCAGCGAGTACCTTCACGCGACTGCTGTGGCGGACCCCGAGGGCGTGGCTCTCGTCGAGGTGTCCAGCCGCGCGGGGTCGTCCCGGAGATCCCTGTCGTGGGCCGACGTGGACTCGGCTGCCGACGCGGTGGCTCGCGCGCTGACTGGTCGCGGCCTGGTGGCCGGCCAGCGGGTGGCGCTGGTCATGGCCAACCGGGCTGATCTGCCCATCGCCTACTTCGGCATCCTTCGCGGCGGCATGGTGGCTGTGCCGATGAATCCGCGGTCCACCGCCGACGAGATCCAGCGAATGCTGGCCGATGCCAAGGTCAAGTTGGTGCTGTGCGACGCCACGGGCGTGGCGCAGGTGCGTGAGGCGGCCGGGGAGCACCTGTGCGACATCGTCGTCGACGGCGCTGATCCGATCGCCGGGGAGACCTCGTTCAACGATTTCATCGGCGAGGCGACGGATGTCGAGCCGGCTGCGCCGCGTGATGCCGAGGCACTGGCCGCCATCCTCTACACGTCAGGAGCCAGTGGCCACCCGCGCGGCGTGATGCTGAGTCACCGAGCCCTGATCGCGAATGTCGAACAGGCCGCGGCAGTCGAGCCGCCCCTGGTCGCACCTGACGATTGCCTGCTGGGACTGCTCCCGATGTTCCACATCTACGGCCTCAACGCGGTGCTGGGCACCGCGATGCGGGTCGGTGCCCGCGTCGTGATGGTCGACGGGTTCGACCCCGAAGGCTTGCTCGCGACCGTGCGAGACGAAGGCATCACCTACTTGCCCTTGGCCCCTCCGGTCATCGCCGCCTGGGCGGGCCGAGATGGTGTGCGGGAGGCGTTGGCTGGCGTCCGGGTCGTGGTGTCGGGCGCGTCGCCGCTCGATGCTGAACTGGCTGCGCTGTTCGCCGAGTCTTCCGGCCATCATGTGGAGCAGGGCTACGGCATGACCGAGGCCTCCCCGGTGATCGCGGTGACCTTGGCGAGCCGGCGGGGGCCGGGATCCGCGCCCAAGCCTGGTTCCGTCGGCCACTCGCTTCCCGGCATCGAGGTCCGGACCGTCGATTCCCACGGCAACGACGTGGAGAACGGCGATCTCGGCGAGCTGCTGGTTCACGGCGACAACCTGTTCTCCGGCTACTGGCCCGACGGTGCGGATGGACCCGATGCCGACGGCTGGTACCGCACCGGTGACGTGGGCTTCGCCGACGACGACGGCGATCTCACGCTCGTTGACCGCCTTCGGGAGCTCGTCATCGTGTCGGGGTTCAACGTGTACCCCTCGGAGGTCGAGGACGTCATCCACGAGGTCGCCGGGGTGGCTGAGGTCGCCGTCGTCGGGGTGCCCGACGAGGCGACCGGCGAGGGTGTCGTGGCCTTCGTGGTTCCGGCCGCCGATGCACCGAGCGAGGACGAGCTCACCGACGCGATCAACGCGCATTGTCGTGATCGTCTGGCCCGCTTCAAGCACCCGTCCCGCGTCGTCGTCGTGGGCGATCTGCCGCATTCGGCCACCGGCAAGGTGGCAAAGGGCCGACTTCGTGCGCTCGCGCGCGGCGAAGCCCTGAATCTCGATCCCTCATGACCAGCCAGGCACCGGCGCACGCCGCTGACGCACGTGTCGTGGTCTACACCCGGCGCGGCTGCCACCTGTGCGATGTGGCGCTGGACGTCGTCGCGGACGTGTGTGGCGATACTGGCGACACGTGGAAGCAAGTGTTCATCGAAGGCGACGACGACCTGGTTCGCCGGTTCACCGATCAGGTGCCGGTGACGTTCGTGGACGGCGCACAACACGACTTCTGGCGGGTCGACGAGGAGCGGTTGCGGGCGGCGCTGGCTGGCTGATC
Source organism: Aeromicrobium sp. (assembly GCA_035250065.1). Lineage (GTDB taxonomy): Bacteria > Actinomycetota > Actinomycetes > Propionibacteriales > Nocardioidaceae > Aeromicrobium. Next base: position 6,186 of record DATFFJ010000091.1, read on the forward strand.
GCCGCGCGCCATTAGCCTTCGGACGTGAGCACGATTCCGACCACGACAGCCCTGCATGATCCGCCCGCGCCGGTCAGAGCGAAGCTCACCGCAGCCTGGACCAGCTTCATGTTCTTCTACATCTACGTCGACTACCTCCACCTGTACAAGCCCGGTGTCGTCGACGACATTCTGGACGGCGTCGTGTTCGAGTTCGACATCAGCCAAACCTTCGTCGTCGTTTCGCTCATCCTCGTGGGGATCCCGAGCCTCATGATCCTGCTCTCCATGACGCTGCCCGCCCGCGCGAACCGCGGACTGAACCTCGTCGTGGCTTCGCTCTACATCCCGGTCTCGGTGTTCAACCTGGTCGGCGAGTCCTGGATGCTCTTCTACGGCCTCGGCGCCGTGCTCGAAGTGATCCTCCTCGCCTACATCCTTCGCTCCGCCTGGACCTGGCCCCGCACGACATCACAAGCCAAGGATTACGCGTGAGCAGATTCGCCGATTTGGTGCGCACGTTCACAAACTCCTAAACTGGCGGACGCGCTGCGCGGTAGCCCCGCAATTGCAGGGGTAATCCCACACCGTGTGCGCGGGAGACCAGTGACTCTTCTGAATACGCCGGCCATCCGGAACATCCCGGAGGCAACCGTTGCCCGGCTGCCCGTCTACCTGCGGGCACTTGCGGCCTTGGCCGATCAGGGCCTCAGCATCTGCTCGTCCAATGACTTGGCGAGCGCGGCCGGCGTCAACCCCGCCAAGCTGCGGAAGGACCTGTCCTATCTCGGCTCCTACGGGACCCGCGGCGTCGGGTACGACATCGAGTACCTGCGCTATCACGTGGCCCGTGCCTTGGGCCAAACCCAGGATTGGGACGTCGTCATCGTCGGGGTCGGACGGCTGGGATCGGCGCTGTGCGCCTACAACGGCTTCAGCTCTCGAGGCATCCGGATCGCCGCGCTCGTGGACAGCGACCCGGCCAAGGTCGGCACGAAGGTCGGCGGGCTCACCGTCGCGCCCATGTCAAAGCTCCGGTCGCTGGTGCGTGAGCACGGCGTCGCCATCGCGGTGATCGCCACACCGGGCGGCGCTGCCCAAGAGGTCGCCGACGCACTGGTGGCCGCCGGAATCACCAGCATCCTGAACTTCGCTCCGGCCGTCGTCTCGGTGCCGGACGACGTCACCGTCCGAAAGGTCGACCTCTCGATCGAGCTCCAGATCCTGGCGTACCACGAACAGCGCGTGCGGGGGGTGGCCGGATGAGCGTCCTCGTCGTGGGCATGTCCCACCGCTCCGCTCCCATCGAACTGCTCGAGCGCGTCTCACTCGACCCGTCGGCTGCCATCAAGCTGTCCCATCTGGCGCTCGAGGCACCCTCCGTGAGCGAGTCGGCGGTCGTCTCCACCTGCAACCGGGTCGAGATCTACGTCGAGACCGATCGGTTCCACGGCGCGGTCGAAGAGGTCTCGCGCCTGCTCGCCGAGCACGCCCACCTCGACCGCGACGAGTTGGTGTCGCACGTCTACGTCCACTACGACGACTCGGCGGTTGCGCACCTGTTCGCCGTCGCTTCCGGCTTGGACTCGATGATCATCGGCGAAAGCCAGATCCTCGGCCAGGTCCGTGACACGCTTCTGACCGGCCAGGCTGAATCGACCGTGGGTTCCGCGCTCAACGCGCTGTTCCAGCAGGCGCTGCGCATCGGCAAGCGCGGCCATGCCGAAACCGGCATCGACCACCTGGCACCGTCCATCGCCACCGCGGCACTCGATGCGGCCGGCGAGATCGTGACATTGCCGACGACCCGCTTCGTCGTCGTCGGGGCGGGTGCGATGGCCGTGTTGGCCGTCCGCTCGCTGGTCGACCGCGGTGTCGATCCAGCGCGCATGACCGTGGTGAATCGCACCACCGAGCGCGGCGAGGATCTCGCGGAGTCCGTCGGCGCCACGGCCGCCGACTGGGCCGACTTGGACCGTGTCCTCGTCGACGCCGACGTCATCATCAGCTGTGTCGGCGCCGCCGGCATCGTGCTCAACAGCGACCGCCTCGCGGCGGCATCGGCGAACGGGCCGGTCACGGTCCTCGACCTCGCCCTTCCTCGCGACGTCGCGCGTGATGCTGCCGAGCTCCCCGGCGTCACGGTGGTCGACCTCGCCGTGCTCGCAGAGCGCACCGGCACGGACGCGGCCGACGACGATGTCTCGGCCGTCCGGGCGATCGTCGACGACGAACTGCGGACCTTCCTGGCCGCGAAGGCGTCGTCGCGCGTCACCCCGACCGTTGTCGCCTTGCGGTCGATGGCCACCTCGGTGGTGGAGTCCGAGGCCGAGCGACTCGCCACCCGGATGCCCGATCTCCGTCCGGACGAGCTCGACGAGGTGCGACGCTCCCTGCAGCGCATCGCGGACAAGCTCATTCATGCGCCGACCGTGCGTGTCCAGGAGCTCATCGACGGGCCGGCCGGGCTCACGTACGCCGAGGCTCTCACCGACCTCTTTGCACTTGACCCGGCAGCCGTCGAGGCCGTCACCCGGGTGGGGGGTGACGTCGAATGACGCCCCCGCAGACGCTCAGGTTGGGCACGCGCGCCAGCGCTCTCGCCACCACGCAGTCGCAGCACATTGCCGACCGCCTGCGGGACGAGGCCGGTGTCGAGGTCGAGCTGGTCACCATCTCCACCGAAGGCGACCGCGACCAGTCGACGCCACTGGCCGCTCTCGGCGGCCAGGGCGTGTTCGTGGCTGCCCTGCGCGAAGCCGTTGCCTCAGGCGAGGTCGACTTCGCCGTGCATTCCCTGAAGGACCTTCCGACGGCGCCGGACCCGAGGCTCACCTTGGCGGCGGTGCCGGAACGGGAGGATCCCCGCGACGCCGTGGTCGCCCGGGACAACCTGACCCTCGGCGAACTTCCGGCTGGCTCGACCGTCGGGACTGGCTCGCCCCGCCGAACCGCCCAGATCAACGCGTTGGGCTTGGGCCTGACGATCGTCCCCATCCGCGGCAACGTCGATACCCGCATCTCCAAGGTGCGCGACGGCGACCTCGACGCGGTGATCCTCGCCCTGGCCGGCCTCAAGCGTCTCGGCCGGGCCGATGAGGCCACCGAGCTGCTTGACCCGCTCCAGATCCTTCCCGCGCCGGGCCAAGGTGCCTTGGCCTGCGAATGTCGTGCCGACGACGGCGCGACCGCCCGAGTCCTCGCCGTGCTCGACGACGCCGACACCAGGTCCGCCGTCACGGCCGAGCGCAGCCTCCTCGCCACCCTTGAGGCCGGCTGCACTGCACCCGTCGGAGCGCTCGCCGACGTCGCCGTGGGCGACGACGGCGACGAACTCTGGCTGCGCGCCGTCGTGGCCGACATCTCCGGCACTCCGTCCATCCGCCTGTCCGCGACCGGATCACCTGACGATCCGGGTGCGATCGGCGACCAGCTCGCTGCCGAGTTGCTCGCCGAAGGTGCCTCTGCCCTCACTAACCCAGTAGCGAGTGCAGGTACCGCCTCATGACCGAACGGCAGACCAGAAAGAAGACCATGACTACTGACCTCGTTGGCACCACGCACGCGTCGGCTCGCCGCGCAAGCGGACGCAAGCCCGTGACGCGCGGACACGTCAGTTTCGTAGGGACGGGGCCTGGCGATGCCAGTCTCCTCACCGTGCGTGCTGCCGACCTGCTGCGCCAGGCTGATGTCGTCGTCACCGAGCTTCCCGAGCAGGCCGGCCTCGTCGACGCCAGCGCCGACGTCGAGATCGTCGACGGAAGCGTGGGCGAGGACGGTGAGCAGCTCACGCATGTCGCGCGCGCTCGGCTCGTGACGAAGCTGGCCAAGTCCGGTGCCCATGTCGTGCGCCTGATCGCCGGTGACCCGTTCACGTACTCCACCTGCCCCGAGGAGGCTGCGGCGTGTGCCAAGGCCGGCATCGGGTTCGAGATCGTGCCCGGCGTCTCCTCGGTGTCGGCGGTGCCCGCCTACGCGGGCGTCCCGCTGACCAATCGATCGAACCGCACGTACGAGGTGGTGAGCGTCGGCGACGCAGCCATCGACTGGTCGAAGCATGTCGACACCCACACGCTTGTTCTCCTGTCGGCCGTCAGCCGGATCGCCGAGGTCGCCGACGGTCTGGTCGACGCAGGTTGGCCGGCCGACACACCGGTTGCCATGACGCGGGTCGGCACCACGACCGATCAGGCCACCGTCGTCTCCACGCTCGCGGGCATCGCCAAGGACGCCGCTGCGGCAGGTATGGCCTCGCCGGCGATCACCGTCGTGGGCAAGGTGGTCACGATGCGAGAGACGCTCTCGTGGTTCGAGACCAAGCCGCTTTACGGCTGGCGGGTGCTCGTCCCTCGCACCAAGGAGCAGGCGGCCGGACTGGCTGCGCGCTTGCGGTCGTACGGCGCCGTCGGCGAGGAGGTCCCGACGATCTCGGTCGAGCCGCCGCGCAATCCGCAGCAGATCGACAAGGCCGTTCGCGGCCTCGTCGAGGGCCGGTACGAGTGGGTGGCGTTCACCAGCGTCAATGCGGTCAAGGCCGTGCGTGAGAAGTTCGAGGAGTACGGCCTCGATGCGCGCGCTTTCTCCGGCCTCAAGATCGCCGCGGTGGGCGACAAGACCGCCGAGGCCATCGAGACCTGGGGCATCAAGCCCGATCTCATCCCGTCCGGCGAGCAGTCCGCCAAAGGCCTGCTCGAGGATTGGCCGCCCTATGACGAGCTGCTCGATCCGATCAACCGGGTGTTCCTTCCGCGGGCGGACATCGCCACCGAGACCCTGGTCGCCGGGCTGATCGAGCTGGGCTGGGAGGTCGACGACGTGACGGCGTACCGGACGGTGCGTGCCGCGCCGCCGCCGGCACCGACGCGCGAGGCGATCAAGGGCGGCAAGTTCGATGCAGTCCTGTTCACGTCCAGCTCCACGGTGCGGAACCTCGTCGGCATTGCTGGCAAGCCGCACCCATCGACGATCATCGCGTGCATCGGCCCGGCCACGGCGAAGACGGCCGAGGAGCACGGCCTGCGGGTCGACGTCCTGGCCGAGAAGCCGGCCGTCGACGTGCTGATCGACGCGCTCGCCGAGTTCGGCGCCGCACGCCGGTTGTCGTTCCTCGAGGCCGGAGAGCCGGTGCTGCGTCCGTCGCAGCGTCGCCCCACCGCGCGACGGAAGGCCTGACGTGGCGGACCAGCGGGCTGTTCGCCCTCGACGACTGCGGTCGTCCGAGGCCGTGCGCCGGCTGGTCCGGGAGACCGACGTCGCTCCTCAGCACCTGATCCTGCCGCTGTTCGTGGTGGAGGGATTGGCTGAGCCGCGGCCGGTGCCCAGCATGCCCGGGGTGGTCCAGCACTCACGGGAGTCACTGCGCAAGGCGGTGGCCGAGGCTGCGACCCTCGAGCTGGGCGGCGTCATGTTGTTCGGCATCCCGGAGGAGAAGGATTCGGTCGGTTCGCAAGCCTTGCGACCCGACGGCATCCTCAACGTCGCAATCGGCGACGCACGTGCCGAGGTGGGCGACGACCTTCTCGTGATGTCCGACCTCTGTCTCGACGAGTTCACCGACCATGGCCACTGCGGCCTCATCGATGAGCGCGGCAATGTCCTGAATGACGCCACGTTGGAGATCTACGCCCAGATGGCCCAGGTTCAGGCTGCCGCCGGTGCCCACTGCGTCGGCCCCAGCGGAATGATGGACGGCCAGGTCGCTGCGGTCCGCGCCGGGTTGGACGACGCGGACTTCGGCAACGTCGGCATCCTGGCGTACGCCGCGAAGTACGCCTCAGCGTTCTACGGGCCCTTCCGGGATGCGGTGAACAGCTCGCTCGAGGGCGACCGCAAGACGTACCAGCAAGACCCGGCGAACCGCCGAGAGGCGACGCGTGAGGCCCTGCTGGATGTCGCCGAAGGTGCCGACATCGTCATGGTCAAGCCGGCGCTGGGCTATCTCGACATCGTGGCGGACATCCGGGCCGCCGTGGACGTGCCGATCGCCGCCTACAACGTCTCAGGCGAGTACGCCATGGTTGAGGCGGCCGCGGCACAGGGCTGGATCGATCGGGATCGCGCCATCAGCGAGACGGTGACGTCGATCCGTCGGGCCGGCGCGGACATCGTGCTGACGTACTGGGCGGCCGAACTGGCACGCCACGTGAAGAGCTGAGCCGGCCAGCCGTCACTTGAGGACGTCGGTGACCTTCTCGACCGTGTCCTGGACGTCCTCCACGGTGTCCTCGACCGCGTCCTGAGCGTCCTCGACCGTCTCCCGGACCGGGTTGCTGCCGCCGTCGCCGTCGCCGTCGCCGTCCCCATCGCCGCCATCGCCGTCGCCGTCGCCGTCGCCATCGCCGCCGTCGCCGTCGCCGCCGCCGTTGTCGGTGTCGCCGTCGCCGTCGGCATCGGGGTCGCGAACGTCCGGAGTGCCGTCGCGATCGGTGTCGCGGGTCTGCCGCTCTTCTTCCTCTTCGGCCTCTTCGCGCTCATCCTCAGAGAGCGTCTGATCGAAGGCCTGGCTCGTCAGGATGGGCGACGTCGAGTAGCCATCCGGAGTCTGCGAGTAGAAGCCGTTGGCGTAGGAACTCGAGACCTTCAGCACCAGATCGACGTACGACTCCGTGTTGTTGTAGCGCTGCACCGCAGAACGCGCGCCGGTCGGAGTC
>DATFFJ010000092.1:0-2827 GCA_035250065.1 Aeromicrobium sp.
TATTTGCGCAGGTCAGAGCGCGACTTCGTGGCGAGCTTCTGCCAGCGGCGCGGGTCAGCCGGCAATCCTCAGACTCGGGCACGGTCCTGGGAGGTCGTAGCAGTAGCGTGCGGTGAACCCGCTGGAGTGCCACGGATGCGGGCTCCTGAGGACATTGTCCCGGAAGGAATTGTGCCAACTGAGGCTCTCGTCGGGGCCTGGACACGTCTTGGTGGCGGAACTGACGCACCGCCAATCGCTGATGTACGCCTTGCGGCCGGTGTTGGTGAAGGCGTTGCCACTGATGGTGTTGTAGTTCGCCGCGTCGCGAAGGCGAATCGGATCGCCGCCGACGTTGGAAAAGCCACTGCCGGTCACCCGGTTGTATGACGAGTGGGTGATGTACACGCCGTGCTCAAGGCCGTAGCCGGAGCCGGAGTTGAGGATGTCGACGAACACCGACCTCTCGATGGACGTGTCCCGGTTGTCGAACAAGTAGATGCCGGCATAGGCCGGAGTCTCGGGCTTCTTGGAGTAGTAGGACCCGAGGCGGTAGAAGGTGTTCCGGTAGATCCGATTGTGGCCACCGCCTCCGATGATCACGCCACCGCGCAAGTAGCGGGTCCACTTGATGTAGAAGACCTGGATGTTGGAGCGGGAGTTTTTCGGCGCGATGTACAGGCCCCAATCGGTGGAATGGCGCCCGTCCATCACCACGTCCTGGCCGACGATCTGCGTCGCATAGGTCCGATCCGAGTAGGACCACACCGTGGTCGCGTTCGGGTAGGTCCCGGAAGCGAGGATCACCTTGACGTTCTTGCCAATCCCGGAGCAACGCGTCTGGCACAACAGGTCATTTGCGCGTTGAAGCGTCCGCAACGGGCGGTCCGCAGACAGGCCGGAGTTTGAATCACTCCCGGACGACGAGACCCACAGCCTGCAGATGGTCACCGACGGATCGGTACAGATCGTGGCGCCGTGGGCGCTCGCGAACCCGATGAGCTGGCCCGTGCACATTCCGACAAGTGCGACGAGCGCAAGACGAAGCCGCGTGCTGACCATCGAGTTCTCCTTGCGCCGGCCCCGTCCGCTCGATCGTAAAGCCGTTCAGGAGTCCGTGGTACCCCTTTGCGCATGTTGCTGCACATAGACGGTGCCGCCGAGTTCGAGGAACTCCTCGCTCTTTTCCTTCATTCCCAGCTCGGGATCCAGGTCGGCCCCGAACCGGTCTCGCACGTCCTGGCTGATGCGCATCGAGCAGAACTTCGGACCGCACATCGAGCAGAAGTGTGCCGTCTTGGCCCCCTCCGCGGGCAGGGTCTCGTCGTGGAATGATGCGGCCGTCGCCGGGTCCAGGGCCAACGCGAATTGGTCCTTCCAGCGGAACTCGAACCTCGCGTTGCTCAGGGCGTCGTCCCACTCCCGCGCCCTCGGGTGGCCCTTCGCGACATCGGCGGCGTGCGCGGCGAGCTTGTAGGTGATGACGCCGGTCTTGACGTCGTCCCGGTTCGGCAGGCCCAGGTGCTCCTTGGGCGTGACGTAGCAAAGCATCGCCGTGCCGTGCCATGCGATGTTGGCTGCGCCGATGGCCGACGTGATGTGGTCGTAGCCGGGCGCGATGTCGGTGACCAGCGGGCCGAGCGTGTAGAACGGCGCACCGTGGCACCAGTCCTGCTGCATCACCACGTTCTCCTCGACGAGATGCAGCGGCACATGGCCGGGTCCTTCGACCATGACTTGGACGTCATACTCCCAGGCCCGTTTCGTGAGCTCGGCCAGTGTCCGCAGCTCGCTGAGCTGGGCCTCATCGTTCGCGTCGGCGGTCGAGCCCGGACGCAGGCCATCGCCGAGGCTGAACGCGACGTCGTACTGGGCGAAAATCTCGCAGAGCTCATCGAAGTGCGTGTACAGGAAGCTCTCCTCATGGTGCGCAAGGCACCAGCCGGCCATGATCGAGCCGCCGCGGCTGACGATGCCGGTCACGCGGTTGGCCGTCAGCGGCACGTACCGCAGCAGCACGCCGGCGTGGATCGTCATGTAGTCGACGCCCTGCTCGCACTGCTCGATGACGGTGTCCCGGAAGATGTCCCACGTCAGCTTGTCGGCCTCGCCGTTGACTTTCTCGAGCGCTTGGTAGATCGGCACGGTCCCGATCGGCACCGGGCTGTTGCGGATGATCCATTCCCGCGTGGTGTGGATGTCCTCGCCCGTGGACAGGTCCATCACGGTGTCGGCACCCCACGTGACTGCCCAGGTCAGCTTGTCGACCTCCTCGGCGATGCTCGACGTCACCGCGCTGTTTCCGATGTTGGCGTTCACCTTCACCAGGAATTTTCGGCCGATGATCATCGGCTCGGACTCCGGGTGATTGATGTTGCTCGGGATGATGGCCCGGCCGGCAGCGACCTCGCTGCGGACGAGTTCGACGTCGCAGCCCTCGCGCGCGGCAACGAACTCCATCTCCTTCGTCACGACGCCTCGCTTCGCGTAGTGCATCTGCGAAACGTTTCCGGTGGTTGAGCCGCCTCCGGAGGCTGAGCTTGTCGAAGCCCGGCGTGGCCGCCGCCGCACGCCCTGCCAGTCGTCCTGCACGACGCCACGCCTGATCGCCGACCGGCCGTTGTCGATCAGCTGGGTTTCTCGTCCGTCGTATTCCGCCGAGTCACCGCGCTCTTGGATCCACGCGAGGCGACGCGGGGGAAGTCCCACGGCCGGATCGGAGCCAGGACCCTCGGTGGAATACCGGTCGAACGTCTCGCCATTCGTGAGGGCAACCCGGGTGACGGGCACCTGCAGGTCGCCGAGCAGGACGCGGGTGTGGGCTTCGTGGACGGTCATAACACTTCCT
>DATFFJ010000093.1:0-14406 GCA_035250065.1 Aeromicrobium sp.
TATTTGCGCAGGTCAGAGCGCGACTTCGTGGCGAGCTTCTGCCAGCGGCGCGGGTCAGCCGGCAATCCTCAGACTCGGGCACGGTCCTGGGAGGTCGTAGCAGTAGCGTGCGGTGAACCCGCTGGAGTGCCACGGATGCGGACCCCTGAGGACGTTGTCTCGGAAGGAATTGTGCCAACTGAGGCTCTCGTCGGGGCCTGGACACGTCTTGGTGGCGGAACTGACGCACCGCCAATCGCTGATGTAGGCCTTGCGGCCGGTATTGGTGAAGGCGCTGCCACTGATGGTGTTGTAGTTCGCCGCGTCGCGAATGCGGATCGGATCGCCGCCGACGTTGGAAAAAGTACTGCCGGTCACCCGGTTGTATGACGAGTGGGTGATGTACACGCCGTGCTCAAGGCCGTAGCCGGAGCCGGAGTTGAGGATGTCGACGAACACCGACCTCTCGATGGAAGTGTCCTGGTTGTCGAACATGTAGATGCCGGCATAGGCCGGGGTCTCGGGCTTCTTGGAGTAGTAGGAACCGAGGCGGTAGAAGGTGTTCCGGTAGATCCGATTGTGCCTGCCGCCTCCGAGGATCACGCCACCGCGCAAGTAGCGAGTCCACTTGATGTAGAACACCTGGATGTTGGAGCGGGAACTCTTCGGCGCGATGTGCAGGCCCCAATCGGTGGAATGGCGCCCGTCCATCACCACGTCCTGTCCGACGATCTGCGTCGCATAGTTCCAATCCGAGTAGGACCACACCGTGCTCGCGTTCGGGTAGGTACCGGGAGCGAGGATCACCTTGACGTTCTTGCCAATCCCGGAGCAAGGCCGCAGCAAGGTCTGCTGGCACAACAGGTCATTTGCGCGTTGAAGCGTCCGCAATGGGCGGTCCGCAGACAGACCAGAGTTTGAATCACTGCCGGACGACGCGACCCACAGCTTGCAAACGGTTACGGACGGATCGGTACACAACGTCAAGCCGATGCCGCTCGCCGGGTTCAGCAACCCGAAGAGTGGCCCCATGCCCGTTCCGACAAGTGCGACCAGCGCAAGGCGAAGCTTCGTGCTGCCCATCGAGTCCCCTTGCGCCGACTGCCTTGGAGTCCGGTGCAACGTCGACAGGCCCGCGTGCGCCTACCATCGCCTCCGGCTTGCACTACACAACGAACGTCCGCTCGCCGAGTAACGAGCCACACTACAAAGTTTGGTTATCGTCCGGCACGTTTTCACATGTAGGGATGGACGGCCGACGCTCAGCGAGCGCACACTCAAGGGAAAGGGGTCGAGCCACAGTCGGCCCCGATCCAGGACGAGATCATGCAAGCGATCGCCAGTACTCCCTTGGCCGCATTCGGCGCCGCGAGCGCGGTGTGGACTGCGGGCTACCTGATCGTCAGCCCAAGGCCGCTCGTCGCCGCTGTGCTCGCCTACCTGACCGTGGGAACGCTGGCCGTGGGGTCCCTCGGTCCGCGCTTGATCGTCTTTGTCGTCCTGTGGGAAGCGGCGGTATGTCTGATGTTCCCCGCCGTTGTGCTGGCAGGCCCACCCTCTCTGGGAGTGTTCTCCGCACTGTGGATCAGCGTGGTCTTCGGCAGTCTTGCGTTCATAGGGTGGGTGGCCACCGGAAGCGCATTGCTGGAGTTTCTTCGCGACATGTGAGCCTTACGACGTACGCCAGGTGCGGCGTCAGGTTGCCGGCCTGGGATCCCTAGAGCATGTCGAGGACTCCGGGGGGTATGTACCGGTATGACTTCCGTTCTCGCATACCTGCTCGCCGTGCTGTTCGTTCCCATGACTCTTGCGCTCGTGCTGATCGTCATGGCGCGCGTCGAGGGCGAGACGCCCTCCTCGCCGACGCGTTAACGCCTCAGCGGCCGGACAAGCGACACAGGTGGGACCCCCCTGCCTGTCCCACCTGCGGTGTCGTGCAATCCAGCAGTAGCCGGAGTCCGGTGTCGCCCTCACACAACCGGTAGTTCAGGGCGCCTGCCATCTTCTCCGGCTCGAAACACTAACGAGCGCCGCCGTCGCAAGGTCACGCCATTCGTGACGGCTACATCCCGGCGATATGTCTCCCGAGGTCCTTCAGCGTCGCCAGATCAGCCTCGAACTCTGCTGTCACGGTGTTGAGCTCATCTCCGTAGATGAGGCGCATGACTGCGTGCCCTCCCGACTGGGTCACGTTCCAGTCGAGCAGGCGTGGCAGCGATTCGACGTGCACATCAGCGCCCTTGGCTGTGAAGTCCGCTCCGGAACGCAACGTCAGACCATGGAACTCGCACACCAGGTAGTGAAACCGCGCGTCGCCATCCTGGCCCGGCCTCCAAACGTCGAGAGCCGGCTGTGAGCAACCCACAACCGCGCAATCCGCCATGACCCCGAGCGTATTCCCCGGCACAAACGCGCTCCGCCAGGCCTCAAGCGCCTGGAAATGCTCGGACCCGGCGCGCAGCGCGACTACGTTTCCCTCATGGACGAGAACTCGGGCGTAGATCACAAACTCGACCTCACCATGCTCGCCGAGGCACGCGAGGATGTGGCCAATGCGGACCAGAAGGCCTCGACCGTACTGGCCGGCCTGGGCGTCGGCGTCGGCGCGGTGATCGGAGGCTTCCTCGCCGGCGACTGGAGACCCACAGAACTGGCGGTACCGGCAATGGTTCTGTGGTGGCTCGGGACGCTAGCGGTCCTGGCCGCAATGGCCTGCGCGGCTTTCGCTGTCTGGCCGCGATATGACGGCCCCGACGATGTGGAGAGCGTCTACTCCTGGGCGCACGTGGCGTCCCACGCGGACTTCGCCACCTTCAGCGCGGCGCTTGACAACACGGACCGAGTTTCCCGTACCCGACATCAGGTGTGGGAGATCTCCAAGATCGTGCTGATCAAGTGCCAACTCGTCCGGTGGGCAATGGGGCTTGCCGGTACGACGTTCGTCCTTATCGCCGCGAGCCTGATCCTCGACGCGACCCTCAGCTGAACACCGGGCGCGTCCTGACGGCGATCGGCGGCCTAAGGCCGGCACAGGCAGCGGCCCCTTCTCAGCAGGAGGTGAGAGGGGGCCGCTGGAATGTGTGCGCCTCAGAGGACGCCGAAAACCTGCTCAGATGCGCTCGGGCGGCACATCCCTCTCGATCACCTCGCGTTCGACGACGCGTTCGCGCGGTTCAGAGACGACACGTTCCTGCGGTTCAGAGACCACGCGCTCGCGGGGTTCTGACACGTAGGTAGTGCTGGCAACTCCGCGGGTGCGCCACACGGTGTTCATGAGCACGATGACCGCGATGCCAGCGAGCAGAAGGATCATGCCCAGTCCCTGTTCACCTATCCCGGGAATGTCGAACTGAATGACGCCGGTGAGGAAGATGAGGCCCAACACGATCAGTGTGATTGCTCCGCCGTATCCCATGGTCTTGTCCTTTCCTTGTCTCTCGCTGGTTACCCCATGGCAGCGAAATACATGCCCAGGGAGCGCTGACGCCGCGGGCGCGCCTCTTGCCCAGGTCGGCCGTCTGGCACGAGAATGAGGCACGGCCTACGGCAGGTCGCGCAGGACCTACCCCCCGAAAGTCCGCGAGTGAACCAACTCCCGTCCTGGCTGCTTCAGGTCTACGAAATGGCCGACACAGCGGCGCAACAGTCGGCCGCGTCCCTGCTCTCCGGTATGCCCGGGCTCATCGTTGACGCGCGCACTTGTGATCGGGGTTCATACCTGATCGTCGAATCTGCAGATGCCAGGCAAGCGATGTCCGTCTACGAGATGGTCGTCATGGCGGATCCGCATGCTGAGCTCATCCACTCGACCACCAGCGAGCGCGGAGCGCAGGCGGTCCGGGATCGCATAGCCGGAGCGACGGCCGTATCAGATGGCGATCTGCTGGGCGCCTAGGCCACCGGACGCGCGGCGCTGATCGTCCGACGTCGACAGCGCGTGCCAATTCTCTGTTCGGGTACCGGGGAGCTATCGGCTGCCGTTGAAAATGACAGGGGCACTGCCGTTAGGTGAGTTGGGGCGAACCGGTTCGTCCCGACTCATCGCGGTTTACGGCCGGAGCGATTGCGTTGTGCCGGGGTGGGGTAAATCCGGTCAGAATGCGAAAGGGGCAAGAACCGGCGCGTCGCCGTAACCTGAAGGCGAATCGCGACGATTGTTTGTTCAAGACGCAGGGATCTCGGGCTCAACTGCTGGAACTGGTGGGTTGTTCACGAGGGAGTGCGACATGGGGCAGCAGAACGATCTCGCTTGGCTGCTGCAGATCTACGAAGTCTCAGATCGGTCGAGTCAGGAGATCCTCTGTGGACTCTTGTCCGGGCTGCCGCGCGTGACCGTGGATGGTCAGTCGACATCCACTGCGGACTTCCTGATCGTGGACTGTGCCGATTCAACACAGGCGCAGACGGTCTTTCGCTTGGTGAGGTCCGTCGACCTCAAGGCCCGCCTGGTGCACACGACGAACGGGCCGAGGCCGAGTCTTCCCAGCGCCGCCTAGCATCCGCGGACGTCCCGGCGTCGCGGTCACTACGCTTCCTGCGCATGGGACTCAAGGCACTCTGGCTGGCCTTCGGTGGGGCTGTCGGTTATGTCGCCGGCTTCGTACTCGTGCCGATCGTCGTGGTCGTGCTCCGCAACGGCGGCATGGAGATCAGCGACGGGACGGCAGCCAACCTGACGCGGTTGGCGGCACTTCTGACGTCGGCGCTGGGCGGGGCCCTCGGCGTGCGCCACGCGCAGAAAGCTGGCCGGTCGAGGTGATCTGCTTCAATCGCTGAGTTCCGGGCAGTCGGCCTCGTCCAGGCCCCACTCGATGTAGGCGACGAGGTCGTCCGTGCCCGACCCATACGAGCGCTTCTTAGCCTCATCGGTGGCGCGCGCGGTCAACAGCTCGGCCCGCAACGCGTCGCAATCCCGCTTCTCGATGAGTTCGCCGAGACGTTCCTGCACCGTCGTGGAGTACTTGCCACCCCAATCGACCGGTGGAGCTGAATTCGCGCACCCACCGACAAGCAGAACGAGCGCGATCGAGAAGACACGAGTGCGCATGGGCTGAGGCTAGCGCGCGCGGCCGGACGCCCGGCATTTCGCACCGTCCACAAGCGGGATAAGGTTAGGAAAGCCTTACCAATCCCGATTCCCAACGAGGTTGTGTGCCATGCGTCTGCGCGTTCTTTCCCTTGCCGCGATCGTCCTTGCCGCCGCCCTGGCAGCCTGCGCCGGGGGCGGCGGCGCTGGCGATGACCAGCCCACGGAGAAGCGCGCCATCACCGTGTACAACGCGCAGCACGAGGACCTCTTGGTCGAGATGGCGCCGCTGTTCGAGAAGGAGACCGGCATCGAGGTCAAGCTGCGCCACGGCAAGGACTTTGAGCTGGCCAACCAACTGGTGGCAGAGGGCGCCAAGACGCCGGCCGATGTCTTCCTCACCGAGAACTCCCCCGCGATGTCCTTGGTGGAATCCAAGAATCTGTTCGCCCCACTGCCGGACCAGATCTTGGACAAGATTCCCGCGAACTACCGCCCGAAGAGCGGCGCTTGGACGGGCTGGGCCGGACGCGCAACCGTCCTGGTCTACAACGCCAGCGACGTCACCGAGGCCCAGCTGCCGGCGTCGATCCTCGACCTGGCGGAGCCGCAGTGGAAGGGACGCATCTCGTTCTCGCCGTCCGGTGCCGACTTCCAGGCGATCGTCAGCGCCGTCCTGCAGCTCGAGGGCGAATCGGCGACCAAGGCGTGGCTGGCCGGCCTGAAGGAGAACGCCACCATCTACCGGAACAACCTCGTGGTCATGAACGCCGTCAACGACGGCAAGACGGACACCGGTGTCATCTACCACTACTACTGGTACCGCGACCAAGCCGAAGCCGGAACGAACAGCAAGAACGCCAAGCTGCACTTCTTCGGCAACGAGGATCCGGGTGCGTTCCTCAGCGTCTCCGGCGCAGGCGTCCTGCAGGCCAGCAAGAACAAGGCGGACGCCGAGAGGTTCGTCGACTTCCTGGTCAGCAAGGCCGGCCAAGACGCGTTGGCCAACAGCTACGCGCTGGAGTACCCGCTGAACCGGTCGGTTTCGCTCAAGCCGCCAGTCCGGCCGCTGGCGGAGCTCGAGCCGCCCACGGTTGACGTCACCAAGCTCAACGGACCGAAGGTCATTGAGCTGATGCAGGAAGCCGGTTTGCTCTGACCACACTTGACCTCGACGGCGTCGTACGGCCGAGCCGCCCCGGGCGACCGCCGTATCCCCTCCTTGCGGCCGCAGGCCTCGTCGCGGTCTTCACGCTGTTGCCGCTGCTGCACGTGCTGGGGTACGCCGCCGGTGTGGGTGCCGAGACGGTCGACGCCCAACTGCTCCGTCCGCGTATCGCCTGGCTGCTCTGGAACACGGTCGCGCTCGTCGTCGGCGGCGTGGCGCTCAGCGCGGTCATCGCCGTGGCGTGCGCCTGGGTGGTCGAGCGGACTGCGGTCCCCACACCGCACCTCTGGCGTGCCCTCCTCGTTGCTCCCTTGGCGGTGCCCGCCTTCGTCAACGGCTACGCGTGGGTGTCGCTTACGCATGCGGTCGAGGGGTATCTGGGCGCCGTGCTCATCGTCTCGCTGTCGTACTTTCCCTTCGTCTACCTGCCAGTCACCGCGTCGCTCATGCGCATCGACCCGGAGTTCGAGGACGCCGCGCGCACGCTCGGGCTCGGCACTTGGGCGACGTTCTTCCGTGTCGTCCTGCCCCAGCTGCGCCCAGCACTGTGGGGCGGCTGCCTGCTGGTCGCGCTGCACCTGCTGGCCGAGTTCGGGGCGCTGCAGATGCTGCGCTACCAGACGTTCACGACCGCCATCTACGACCAGTTCGGCTCGACGTTCAACGGGCCGGCGGCGAACTTGACGGCCAGCGTCCTTGTCCTGCTGTGCCTGATCGTCTTGGTCGCCGAGCTGCGGCTGCGTGGAAACGCCAGCTTGGTGCGGGTAGGCCGTGGCGTCGCCCGACCGGCCACGCGCACGTCCCTGGGATCGGCCCGTGTCCCTGTCATGGGCGGGCTGGCATCCGTCGTGATCCTCGCCGTCGGCGTACCGGTCACCAGCCTCGTGCACTGGATGCTGGTTGGCTCGTCCACCGCCTTCCCGCTTGGCGATTTGGCCCGGACCACGCTCACGACGCTCGGCTACGCCGCAGCCGGCGCCGTGGTCGCGACGATCGCCGCGATCCCGGTGGCCATCCTCGTCGTCCGCAGGCCGTCACCGGTTTCAACCCTCATCGAGCGCAGCACCTTCACGGCCAGCTCACTGCCCGGCATCGTCATCGCGTTGTCGTTGGTAAGCCTCGTCCTCGCCGTCGCACCCTTCGCCTACCAGACCGCCATCGTGCTCGTCGGCGCGTACGTCATGATGTTCGCTTCTCGCGCCGTCATCGGCGTTCGGGCAGCGCTCGATCACGCTCCCCCGGTCCTGGAGGACGTCGCCGGATCTCTCGGGCTCACGCCCTGGTCGACCTTCCGCCGCGTGACTCTCCCGCTCGTCTCGCCGGGCATCGCCGCAGCGACAGCGCTGGTGTTCATCGCCATCGCGACCGAGCTGACCGCCACGCTGCTGCTCGCCCCGATCGGTACACGAACCCTTGCCACCCAGTTCTGGTCGGAGTCCTCTGCTTTGGCATACGGCGCGGCGGCCCCGTACGCTCTTCTGCTCGTGCTCCTGTCCATCCCGGCGACGATCATGCTCGGCCGCATCGCCTCCCCACCGACCAACGGAGCATCGTCATGACCAGCCCGTACCGCCTGACCACGCGCGGCCTGGTCAAGCGCTACGGGTCGGTCGTCGCGCTGGACGGGGTCGACCTGGACGTCGAAGACGGCGCCATCATGGCCGTCCTCGGCCCCTCGGGCTGCGGCAAGACCACGCTGTTGCGCCTGATCGCCGGGTTCCTGTCACCGGATGACGGGACCGTCTCCATCGACGGAAGGGTCGTGGCCGACAAGCACCGCAGCGTGCCCACGCGCCAGCGTGACATCGGGCTCGTTCCGCAGGAGGGTGCGCTGTTCCCCCACCTGGACGTGGCTGCGAACATCGCGTTCGGCCTGTCCCGGCAGGAGCGTGCTGGCGGACGCGTCAGCCAGCTGCTCGACCTGCTGGAACTGCCGGGCGATCTCGCCGACCGGCGGCCGGCCGAACTGTCCGGCGGGCAGCAACAGCGCGTCGCGGTGGCTCGAGCGCTCGCGCCGAACCCCCGCGTCCTGCTCCTGGACGAGCCGTTCTCGTCGCTCGATGCGGCGTTGCGCAGCAACACCGGCCGCGCCGTCGTCAATGCGATCCGGGCCAGCAAGGCGACGGCGGTCCTGGTCACCCACGACCAGGACGAGGCGCTGTCCCTGGCCGACAAGGTCGGCGTCATGGACCGGGGCCGGGTCCTCCAGGCCGACACCCCGAACACGGTCTACGCGCAGCCGGCAAGCCCATTCGTCGCGTCGTTCGTCGGCGAGGGCGCACTCCTGACTGCACGGGTCAAGCGCGACGGCTCGGTCCCGCTGGCACTGTGCACCTTCGGCGAGGTGCCCCTGGCCAACGTGTCCGATCTCCGCGCCGACGACGAGACGGCGTTGGTGTTCATCCGCCCGGAGCAGGTGCTCGTCCACCCCGACCCGACCGGCGACGCGGTCGTCACGGCGATCGCCTTCCATGGTCACGACGCCATGCTTCGCCTCGTCCATGACGGCACGGGCGAGGCTCTGTCGGCGCGCGTCGCCGCGGCGGTCATGCCACTGATCGGCACTCGCATGTCAGTCGAGATCCGCGGGTCGGCTCTCGCGTTCGAGGAAGCGCGGTGACCGCGACGGGACGTCCGCCGTTCGACCTGCATGCACACGGCTCGCGTCCAGCTCTGCTGTCGGCCTGCGATCCCCCGGTCACGTATGCGGACTTGGCGCGGCGCGTCGACGCCCTGGTGGACCAGTGGGGACCCGATCGGCGGCTCATCCTGCTTCGCGGCCGCACGTCGGTCGAGTTCGTCGTCGCGCTGCTGGCCGCATTGCACGGCAAGCACCCGGTGATCGTCGCGCCGCCGCTGCGGCCAGGCGATCCTGACGAGCTGGCGCAGGTCTACAACCCGGACATCGTCATCGACGCCGACCTCGACCACACCGAGGTGCGTCGCGCGACATCGGCGCACACGCTCCATGACGATCTGGCTCTGCTGATGTCGACCTCCGGTTCAACCGGGTCGCCCAAGCTGGTGCGCCTGACGCGGGAAGGGCTGCGTTCCAACGCCGCCGCGATCGCGACCTACCTCGACCTCACCGACGCTGACCGTGGAATCCTGACGCTTCCCCTGCACTACTGCTACGGACTGTCGGTCCTGACCAGCCACCTCTATGCGGGTGCAGCGACGGTCGTGACGGACTGGTCCGTCTTGGACACCTGCCTCTGGGACCTCGCGGTAGAGCACCGCGTCACCGGGATTGCCGGCGTCCCGCACACCTTCGACCAACTGGACCGACTGGGATTCCCCGACGTCCCCAGCCTGCGCTATGTCACCGTCGCCGGCGGCAAGCTCGCGCCCGAGCGGGTGGCGCAGTACCTGGAACTGGGTCGCACACGCGGCTGGGACTTCGTCGTCATGTACGGCCAGACCGAGGCCACCGCCCGCATGGCCTACCTGCCGCCAGAGCTCGCCGAACGGCACCCGGAGGCCATGGGCGTCGCGATACCCGGCGGCAACCTGCGCCTGGACCACCTGGACGATCGCGGCGTCGGTGAGCTGGTCTACGCCGGACCGAACGTGATGATGGGGTACGCCGAGGCTCCTCTCGACCTTGCGCGCGGCCGCGACCTGAGCGAGCTGCGCACCGGCGACCTCGCGCGCGAGGTGGAGCCGGGCCTGTTCGAGGTAGTAGGACGGAAAAGCCGGTTCGCGAAGGTCTTCGGCCTGCGGCTCGACCTCGACGAGATCGAGCGGCGCCTGCCGAGCCCGGCGGTCTGCGTCGAGATCGACGGCGAACTGGGTGTCGTCTCTCCGGACCCGGAGGCGGCCGGCAAGGTGGCGCACCTGTGCGACATCCCGACTTGGGTGGTCCACGGCGTTGTGGCTGACGTTCCCCACCTTGCCTCGGGCAAGCCCGATCGCCCGACCGCGATGGCCCTCGCAGCGCACGTTGTCCACGATCCGGCGCCGCGCTCGACGGCGTCGACCGATGTGCGTGCCCTGTTCCAGCGGCTGCTCGGTCGCACCGACATCGAACCGACCGACTCGTTTGTTTCGATGGGTGCCGACTCGCTGTCGTACGTCGAGCTCTCGGTCCGCCTCGGCGAATTGATCGATCCGCTGCCCGCCGATTGGCACCGCCGCAGTGTCGCCGAACTGGAGCGGCTGGCTCAGCGCCGAACTGGACGAGCGCGGAGGATCGCCCGAGGGAGCGTCGACGCCACGATCCTGCTCCGTGCGATCGCCATCGTTCTCATCGTGGGTACCCATGCCAACCTGCTGACGGTCATGGGCGGCGCGCACGCGCTGCTCGCGGTATGTGGTTACAACGCGGCGCGCTTCCTGCCGACCAGCCACTCGCCGACGCGGGCCTTGTTGCGCGGCGCCTGGAACGTTGCCCTGCCCAGTGCGCTGTGGATCGGCGTGCTGGCGGCGTACGGCTCTTACGAGCCGACGACGGCGGTGTTCCTCAACGGCGCGCTCGGCGAGGACCGCTGGACCATCGAATGGCAGTTCTGGTTCCTCGAAGCGGCCATCTGGACGCTCGTCGGCCTGGCTGTCGCCTTCTCGATTCGACCACTGCGTCGACTGGACGTGGCTCACCCGTTCGCGTCCGCCTTGGTGTTGCTCGCGGCCACCGCGGCGCTGCGCTACGTCCTGGTTGGGGTCGACACCGACCCCGTCTTGCCCGAGCGCTACTCGACCCCGGTGGTCGCCTGGTGTTTCGTGCTCGGATGGGCTGCGGCGCGGGCAACCACGCAACTCGGCCGATGGGCCGTGCTCGGATCATCGGTCTTGTTCCTGCACGGGTTTTTCGGGGACCCACGGCGCGAACTTCTCGTCGTCGCGGCCGTCGGCGTCCTGCTGTGGGCACGGCCGGTCCGCCTTCCCCGCTGGATGGCCCGGGCCGTGGGGGCCTTGGCGGCTGCCTCGCTGGCGATCTACCTCACGCACTGGCAGGTCTATCCCCATCTGGAAGACCGCTACCCGCTGTTGGCCACGCTCTCGTCACTCATCGTCGGGCTGGCCTATCACCGGCTGTGCGGTGTCGCCGGGCGTGTCGTCACCAGCCTCCGGAGGCGGATGGCGTTCGACGTCAATCGCCGCGTTCAAAGCCGCGCCAATGAGCACCGAGATCGACAGGACGTAGAGCAGGAGCAACATCGCGATCGGCGCCGCCAATGGGCCGTAGATCGACGTTCCGACCGCGCCCAGGCTCAGCACCCAGCGCACGAAGTAGCTGCCCACGATCCACATGACGAGGGTGAAGACGGCACCAGGCACACCCTCCCGCCACGGCTTCCGCACCGGCACGGACAGGTGGTAGAGGGTCGTCATGAACCCGACCGAGAGCACGAGAACGGCAGGCCAGTACACACGCTCTAGGAACGACACCTCGTCTGGGATGAGGTTGGCGACGACCTGCGGCCCGGCGAGTACCAAGGGGACGAGGACGATTCCGATGACCAGAGCGACCACGTAGAGCGCGAAGGACAGCGCGCGCGTCTTGACGATGCCGCGATGGCCGCCAAGCCCGTACATGATCGTGATGGTGTCGATGAAGACGTTGAGGGCCCGGGAACCGGACCAGAGCGCAAGCACGAAGCCCAGCGAGACGACATCGAACCGGCCGCCGCTGAGCACGTCGTCCAGCGTCGGCGCGATGAGCTCGTCGACCATGGTGGGTGCGATGGCCTGCGATGCCAGGTTAAGGACGCGATCCTTGAACAGATCGATCTGCGTCACGTCGTAGCTCTGGGCGATGTAGCCGATCGTGCCGGCGAGGCCGAACACCAGCGGCGGGAGTGACAGGATGGCGAAGAACGCCGCTTCTCCGGCCAGACCGGTCACCCGATAGGTGAAGCAGGTGGACGTCGTGCGCGCTGCGAGCCGACGCAGCGTGGTGCCCAGCTCGTCCCACGACATGGCGACTACCGTAGCCACATGCGCTCCCTGTCGGCGGCAGCCATCTTCAGCGCCGTCATCACGTTTTCGTCCGCCCTTGCGCTGCGCGCTCCGGATGCGACCGTTGCCGTCGCAGCCATTGCGCTTGTCGCAGCCTTCGTCACCTGGCTCGCCGCGCTGCACTCGACCACTCAGACCTCCGGACTGGCGCTGACCAGCCCGGCCGCGGCTGTGACACTCGCAGCGGTGCGCCGGACGCCGGTTTCGAACGTTCTTCCCCTGATCGCCGCACAGCTCGTCGGCGCCGTCGTCGCCGGTTTCGCCGCACTCGGGTTGGACAGCCAGTTGGGCGGAGCCTTGACGTGGACGGATCCATCACCTGTTGCCGTCGGCGTCGGCGTCGCGTTCTTCGGCCTCCTAGCTGCGTGGACGGTCTTGGTCGTCGACGGCGGCGAGACAGCGGCATGGGCTGGCCTGGGCCCCGTCGCCAGTGCCTCGGCGTTGGGGGTCGGGCTGGCCACCGCCCTCAACCCAGCTGTCGTGGTTGGGCTGGCCACCGCCGGGATCCTCGGTTGGATCACCGCGGGCGTCGCCGCAGGGGTCGGCTTGGTGGCCGCCTTTGCCGGTGCCTACGTCATCGCGGTCCTCACACCGCCAGATCCCGAGGCCACGTGAGGCCATGCCCCGCATTTATCTGGTCCGAATTCTGAGCGGTCGTCTCATGATTCAAGACACCGACTTGGTTGCCAGCGTGTTCGACGGCGAAACTGGCGACATGCTTCCTGTGTGTCGTTGAGGTCCACGCCCGCGTCAGAACGCTGCTGCGTCCGCCCTCCCACCTAAAGGAAGTCATGAGCACCGAAACACCGAAACCCCCTGCATCTGGCACTGCGCCAGCCCGGGTCTCGGCGCGCCCAGGCCGCAAGCGGGGCGAAGGTCAATGGGCACTTGGTTATCGCGAGCCGCTGAATCCGAACGAACAGTCCAAGAAGGACGATCACCCGCTCAATGTGCGCGCGCGAATCGAGAACATCTACGCGCACCGAGGCTTCGATTCGATCGATCCCGGTGATCTGCGTGGCCGATTCCGGTGGTGGGGCCTCTACACCCAGCGCAAGCCCGGCATCGACGGCGGCAAGACGGCCACGCTCGAACCGGAGGAACTGGACGACCGGTATTTCATGTTGCGCGTCCGCATCGACGGTGGCCAGTTGAACCGTGAGCAGCTGCGCACCATCGCCGGCATCTCCAGCGAGTTCGGGCGCGACACCGCAGATATCTCCGATCGGCAGAACATCCAGCTGCATTGGATCGACGTTGTTGACATGCCGGAGATCTGGAACCGCCTGGAGTCGGTCGGTCTGCACACCCAGGAGGCGTGCGGCGACTGCCCGCGGGTCATCCTCGGGTCCCCTGTCGCTGGGGTAGCCGCCGACGAGATCATCGACGGCACCGACGTCATTGCGACGATCGAGCGCGAGTACATCGGGCTGAAGGAGCTGGCGAACCTTCCGCGGAAGTTCAAGACCGCCGTCAGCGGACACCCGAGCCTCGACGTGGTCCCCCAGATCAACGACGTCTCGTTCGTCGGCGTGGTTCATCCCGAGCACGGCCCGGGCTGGGATGTTTGGGTCGGCGGCGGCCTCTCGACCAACCCCTTCCTCGCCCAACGCCTCGGCGCATGGGTTCCCTCGGCTGAAGTACCGGAAGTCTGGAAGGGCGTGGTCGAGCTCTTTCGGGACTATGGCTATCGGCGGCTTCGTTCCAAGGCGCGCATGAAGTTCCTGGTCGCCGACTGGGGCGCGGAGAAGTTCCGCGACGTGCTCCAGAACGAGTACCTCAACCGGAAGCTCATCGATGGGCCCTCGGCCGAGCTGCGGACCGAGCCGGGCGACCACATCGGCGTCCACGCACAGAAGGACGGCAAGTTCTTCATCGGCGCCGCTCCGATCGTCGGCCGCTCGTCCGGCACGATGCTCAGCAAACTGGCCGACATCGCCGAAAAGTACGGCTCGGACCGCGTCCGGACCACCGCACACCAGAAGATCCTGCTGCTGGACATCGACGAAGCAGACGTGGAGTCAGCCATCGAGGATCTCCGCGCGATCGGCTTGGAAACCCGTCCGACGCTGTGGCGACAGCACACGATGGCCTGCACAGGCATCGAGTTCTGCAAGCTGGCGATTGTTGAAACAAAGGATCGCGCCGCCGACATGATCCGTGAGATGGAGGCTCGGGTGCCCGACCTCGACGTACCGGTCACCGTCAACGTCAATGGATGCCCGAACTCCTGCGCCCGAGTCCAGGTCGCCGACATCGGCCTCAAGGGACAGTT
>DATFFJ010000094.1:0-9949 GCA_035250065.1 Aeromicrobium sp.
GGCGCTGCCTGAAGGGGAGCTGATCGTGAACTCGAGCCGTGGCGGCGGCTCGAAGGACACCTGGGTGCTGGCCGATCCCTACGTCGCGCCGGATCCCAAGGATCAAGTGCAGAAGCAAGTGCAGGCCCAGTCATGATGCTCAGCCGGATCGCCGAGTCGTTGTTCTGGATCGGGCGGTACCTCGAGCGCGTCGACGACACCGCGCGGTTGCTGGACGTGCAGATGCAGGTGCTGCTCGAAGACGCCGGCGTGGAGGTGGGGCCGTGGACGGCGCGACTCTTCGACGTCATGGGAGTGCAGGAGCCGGTCGAGCACTTCACCCGTGCCGAGGTGCTGGAACGGCTCGCTTACGATCGCGAGTCCGAGCACTCGATCGCCTTTGCGCTTGACTGCGCGCGCGAGAACGCCCGCGGGGCTCGCGAGGTTCTGTCCACCGAGATGTGGGCCGCAATCAACACGATGTGGCAGGGCATGACGGGTGCGCGGGCCATGCGAACGCCGACGCTGTTCTCCTGGGTGCGGACGCGCTCGGCCCAGATCGCCGGGATCGCTGACTCGACCATGACCCGCGACGAGGGCTGGCAGTTCCTGGTCATCGGGCGATACCTCGAGCGGGCCGACATGACTGCGCGCCTCATGGCGACCGCGGCTCTCGCGCCCGGCGCCCAACTTGCCTGGCCGACGACCTTGCGTGGCTGTAGTGCCTACGAGGCGTTTCTCAAGGCCTACCGGGGGCTCGAGACCGACCATGAAGCGATCGAATTCCTGCTCCTCGACCGCTGGTTCCCGCGCTCGATCGTCTACTCGCTCGCGGTAGCCGAGAATGCGCTCGGCCAGATGGAGGGCGACGGGCAGCGCGCCGGGTTCAGCGACGAGGCCCAACGGCTGCTCGGCCGCGCCCGGGCCGATCTGGAGTACCGCCCCTTGGGCGAGATCATCGCCGACCTGCCCGAGGAGATGGAACGGTTGCAGCAGACGTGCACGGCGGCCAGCGAGGCGATCTCCGCGCGCTACTTCGCGCTCTGATTTGGCTGGAACCGCGGTGGGCCCTACCCTTGTCAGGTTGCCCGATTGAGGGTGACACCTCCTGCTGGGGGCGAACCCCAGCCGTCTAGTCCGAAGGAGATCAGCCTGTGGCTGACCTGCGCCAGTACGAAGTCATGGTCATTCTCGACCCCGATCTGGACGAGCGCACGGTCGCTCCCAGCCTCGACACCTACCTCAACGTGGTGCGCCAGTCCGGCGGCAGCGTGGAGAACGTCGACATCTGGGGCAAGCGCCGCCTCGCCTACGAGATCAACAAGAAGTCCGAAGGCATCTACGCGGTCATCGACCTGACCGCCGAGCCTGCCGCGGTCAAGGAGCTGGATCGCCAGCTCACGCTCAACGAGTCCGTCGTCCGCACCAAGGTCATCCGCCCCGGCGTTGCCTGAACCCACGGTTCTGTGGACAGGACCCTCGCCGTATGTCGGTGAGATGCCGTTGACTAGGCCCTGACACCAAACCTGATCCCTGAAAGTAGGCCACACATGGCTGGCGAAACCATCATCACCGTCGTGGGCAACCTGACCGACGACCCCGAACTCAAGTTCACGCCGAGCGGCGCTCCGGTGGCCAACTTCACCGTGGCCTCCACCCCGCGTACTTTCGACCGGCAGACGAACGAGTGGAAGGACGGCGACGCGCTGTTCCTCCGCTGCGCTGCTTGGCGCAACTTGGCCGAGAACGTCGCCGAGTCCCTCACCAAGGGCCAGCGGGTCATCGTCACCGGCGCCCTGCGGGTGCGTCAGTACGAACGCCAAGACGGGTCCAAGGGCACGAGCGTGGAGATGAACGTCGACGAAGTCGGCCCGTCGCTGAAGTTCGCCACGGCCAAGGTCACCAAGGCAACCCGCTCTGGCAGCGCCAGTGGTGGCGGGGGCGGCGGTTGGGACCAGCCGGCCCAGCAGTCACCGGCCGCAGACGTCTGGAACACCGGTGGTGGCGCTGCCGGCTCCACCGAAGAACCCCCCTTCTAATCCCTCATCCCCGTTACTCCAGGAGAACCACGATGGCAAAGCCAGTTGTGCGCAAGCCCAAGAAGAAGAGCAACCCGCTCGCTGTGGCCGGCGTCACCACGATCGACTACAAGGACACCGCGCTGCTGCGGAAGTTCATCTCCGACCGCGGCAAGATCCGTGCGCGTCGAGTCACCGGGGTGTCGGTCCAGGAACAGCGCCAGATCGCCAAGGCGATCAAGAACGCCCGCGAGATGGCGCTCCTGCCCTACACCGCCAGCACGCGCTGAAAGGCACTGACATGACGAAGCTCATCCTCACGCACGAGGTCAGCAACCTCGGCGAGCCCGGCGACGTCGTCGTGGTCAAGGACGGCTACGCGCGCAACTACCTGCTGCCGCGCAACTACGCCATCCGCTGGACCCGTGGAGCGGCCAAGCAGGTCGAGTCCATTCGTGCGGCCCGCGACGCGCGCGCCATCCATGACCGTGAGGACGCCGATGCGGTCCAGGCCAAGCTCGAGGCCGACGCCATCAACGTGTCGGTGCGAGCCGGCGACGGCGGCCGACTGTTCGGCGCCGTCACGGTCGGCGTCATCGCCGATGCGCTCAACGAAGCGACCGGCGCCAACGTCGACAAGCGCCGCATCGACGTCGGCCAGCCGATCAAGTCCCTCGGCGCACATCAGGTCACGGTCCGCCTCCACCCCGAGGTCACCGCTCAGGTGCGCCTCAACGTGGTCGCCAGCAAATAGCTCTCCGGAACGAGCTCGACCCGCTCTGGTACCTCGCGCAGGGGGGCGCCGGAGAACGGGTCGGGCTCGTCCCACGTTCCGGCTACGGCGAGGACCCGGGCAAGCCCGATGCCGAGACGCTTGGCGTGGCGTGCGAGGCCGGCCGCGGCCACGCCACCCAACCCCACCCCGACGAGCACGAGCTCATTGGGGTCGACGCCGCGAGCCGTCAATGCTTCGCGGGCGTCCCGAACCGAAGTGAGGAGTGCGGTGCGTCCGCTGTCCTCGCCGGACGGATCCCAAGCCGCCACGATCACTCCATCGGTGACGTCGGCCAGCCACGACCGCATCGGGGAGTCGGGCTGGCCGGGATCGGGCCAGACCAGGACGAGCGGCACGTCAGGCGTCGAGGTCGGCTGGCCGCTCGACGCCCGTGCGACGGCGCACTGACTCGCTGTAGACGCGGGAGCGGATGTGGAGCACCGGGTCATCGCTGAGCTCAATGCCCGAGGCCACCCGGGTCGGATCGAACACCAGGATGTCGCCCTTGGTCTCTCGCTCGGTTTCCGGCGCCACCAGCTCCAAGGTCCCGGCGTCGATCACGGGCCGCGATGCCGGCCACGGGACGGTCGGGTCATCGGTTCGGTCCCCGGGCTCGGCCACTTGGAGTCTGAGCGTGAAGCGCACCGGCCCGCTGGCCAGGCGGCGGTCGAACTCGTCATGCAGATAGTCCGGGCCGAGGGCCTTGGCCTCCTTGGCTTTCAGGAAGTTGACGCCGGCTTCGGGCTCCCACGTGTAACGGACCGCACGACGACCGCCGTCGGGGTCGACCCAGATGAAGGCGTGAACAGCGAAATAGCGCTGTTCGGCGTAGCTGGTCGGCGGCTGCAGGGCCTTGGCGTCGGCCACGAGGGCGGGCAGCACGGTGCGAGGGTCCTTGGCGATGAACGCGGCGAGCCGACCGAAGCCCTTCGGCGACGTCTCGTTGGCCCGGACGAACTCGACCATGCGGTCCAAGGTCCGAACCGGGAATCGAGGTGCGGTCTGAGCCACGATGTCGAAGGTGGTCGCTCCAGTCGAGAACTTCACGGCAAGACCGCGGACATCGGGCGCCCAGTCCGGATGCTTCGGGTTGCCGCCGCCATTTGACACGCGTGCGACGACCGGAATGGTCTCGCCGGAGAAAACCGCCGCGCTCGTCAGCGCGGTGGCCGCGGGCGTCGCCCGGAAGCTCCCGCGGTACAGCCAACCTTTGGCGTGCAGACGCCGGTGGCCGTCATGGCTGCCAAACCGTTGCTCAAAGCTGGCGACGGCTTCCTCGGGTGTGACCATGCACGTCACCGTAGTCCCTGACGGCCGGCGCCGAGGACCATCCAGCGCTCGGATCGCTCCCGCAGGCCCAGCGTGACAAGGCGAGCCAGCATGAAGGCCGCGTACGCGATCCAGAGCCAGGTGAAGCCCCAAGGGGCCAGCATCACGGCTGTCGGCGCGTAGACGGCGAGCGTGACGATGCCGGCCCACGCCAGATAGCGACCATCGCCAGCGCCGATCAGGAGGCCGTCGAGGACGAACACGACGCCGGAAACCGGCTGAATGAGCGCAATGACCAGCAGCGCCGGGAGGAGTGCGCGCCGCACGGCCGGGTCACCGGTGAACGCCATGGCCACGAGCGGGGACGTGGCGGCCAGGACGGCCCCGGCACCCACGCCGGTGACCACGCCCCAACCCATCATGCGACGGGAGAGCCTGCGCGTTCCCTCCGAGTCGCCGGCGCCCAGGGTGCGGCCGGTGAGTGTCTGACCGGCGATGGCGATGGCGTCCAGGCCGTAGGCGATGAAGGTGACGACGGCCATGGCGACTTGATGTGCCGCGAGCGACGCGTCGCCCAGCTGTGCCGCGAGGACGGTCGGGATCAGGAGCGCGACGCGCAGGGTGACTGTGCGGGCGAACAGCGGGACGCCGTCGCGAGCGGCCGAGAGGACGGCGCTCGGGTGGGGACGGGTGACCGCACCGGCCCGCCGGGCTCGCACCCCGACGATCGCGGACAGCCACAGCGCGGAACCCCATTGCGCGAGCGTGGTGCCGAGCGCCGACCCGGCGATGCCCAGGTCCAGCCCGTAGACCAGCAGCAGGTTCAGCGCAATGTTGACGAGGTTCGCCACGACGGTGACCACGAGCGGCGTGCGCAGGTCGAGTTCGCCGCGTAGGGCCCCGGTGGCCGCCAGGTTGAGCAGCATCGCCGGAAGTGCGGCTGCGGTGATCGTGAGGTAGATGTCGCTTTGGTCGGCAACGGCTGAGGAGCTGGCGAGCCATGCTGACAGGTGCGCGGCGCCGCCGAGCAAGATCAGTGACAGGACGACGCCAAGCCCGAGTGCCAGCCACAGGCCGCTGACGGCGATCGTGTGGGCCTCTTCCTCCGCACCGGCGCCGTGCCTTCGGGCGACCGCCGCAGTGCTGCCGTAGGCCAGGAAGATGCAGAGCCCCACGATGGTGTTGAGGACGGTCGCGGCGATGGCCAAGCCGGCCAAGGGCGTCGTTCCGAGATGACCGACGATGGCGGTGTCGGCCAGCACCATCAGCGGTTCGCTGACCAGTGCGAAGAGTGCCGGGACCGCGATGCGAAAGATCTGCCGATCGGTCGACGAAAAACGGACCGCGGTCACAGATTCGCCCTGTGGACAGCCGCGTGGGCAACTCGCGAGTAGGGTTGCGGCCGAACTTTGTCGACACGTCGACCCGTTGCCGGGAAGTCATCTTCCGTAAATCTTGGCTCCACACTCTGTGCGTCACGTCTTCGCAGGTCAGAGGCACTTTGCCAGACCCGAGAAGGGACCCGTCCACAGCAGCATCCACGCCCTGTGCACATGCTCGGCGGCGTTTTGCACACACGCTTTCCGGTTGTCCACATGGCCTGTGGACAACGGACTTCACGCGGCGGTCGTACAGGCCTACTGTGGCGCGGTCGGTGCGCATCAATCCGCACGCAGGGGACCGGAGAAAGCACAGATGGGCGCCGGCGTTCCGCGCGCCGAATGTCGGAGGTGTTCCCTACGGTCAAGCACATGACGGGAGTCAATCACTGATGGTCGCGGACCTGTATCCAGCCGAAGCTGCGGAGGATGCGGGCGGCCGGATTCCCCCGCAGGATCTGGCGGCTGAGCAGAGCGTCCTCGGCGCGATGCTGATGTCCAAGCAGGCGATCGACCCAGCATCGGAGCTCCTGTCCGGGCGCGATTTCTACCGGCCGGCTCACGAGCTGGTCTTCGAGACGATCGTCGACCTCGCCAACCGGGGCGAACCCGTTGACGCCCTTACGGTCAAGAACGAGCTGCAGCGCCGCGGCGAGCTGGCTCGCATCGGCGGCGCGCCGTACCTCCACACGCTGGTCAACATCGTCCCCAATGTCGCGAGTGCCGACTACTACGCGTCGATCGTCCACGAGAAGGCGGTGTTGCGGCGCCTGATCGAGGTGGGCAATCGAATCTCGGCGCTTGGCTGGGCCGAGACCGGTGAACTCGAGTCGCTCGTCGACACCGCGCAGAAGGAGGTCATGGACGTCGACTCCTCGCGTGGCGTCGACGACTACCGCGACGTCGCGGCGCTGATCGGCGCCACGATCGACGAGATCGAGGCCATTCAGGCACGCGACGGCGAGATGGCCGGCCTCGGCTCCGGATTCGACGACCTCGACCGCATCACGACCGGCTTCCGGCCGGGTCAGATGATCGTCGTTGCCGCCCGGCCCGGTGTGGGCAAGTCAACCTTGGGGCTCGACTTCTGCCGCGCGGCCTCCATCCGGCAGTCCACGCCCTCGGCCATCTTCTCGCTGGAGATGACCGGTGCCGAGATCTCCATGCGCCTGCTGTCGGCTGAGGCCAAGGTCCCCATCCATCACATGCGCGGCGGCGGCATGAGCGAAGACGACTGGAATCGCATCGGCCGGGCCATGCCCCGCGTCCAGAGTGCCCCGATCCTGATCGACGACTCGCCCAACCTGACCATGCCGGAGATTCGGGCCAAGGCCCGGCGCATGCACAAGCAGCATGGCGTCGGACTCATCGTCATCGACTACCTGCAGCTCATGACCTCCGGCAAACGCGTCGAGAACCGTCAGGTCGAGGTCTCGGAGTTCTCCCGGCAGATCAAGCTCCTGGCCAAGGAGCTGGAGATCCCGGTCGTGGCGATCAGCCAGTTGAACCGCATGTCGGAGCAGGGTGGCGACAAGAAGCCGCAACTGTCCAACCTGCGCGAGTCGGGCTCGATCGAGCAGGACGCCGACATCGTTCTGCTGGTGCACCGGCCTGAGTTGTACGGCGACGACGAGCGCAAGGGCGAGGCCGACCTGATCGTCGCCAAGAACCGGTCCGGCCCGACGGACAGCGGTATCGCGGTCGGCTTCCAGGGCCACTACTCGCGGTTCGTTCCCATGGCAAAGCAGTCGACGCCACCGCCACCGTCCGGCGACTTCTTCGGGTAGGGCCTGCGGGTAGGCTCCCCGAATGGTCACCCTCATTCCGGACTGGCTCGACGCCGAGCACATCCTGACGTCGTTCGGTCCCGCCGCGATCTGGGTGGCTGTCGCCATCGTGTTCGTCGAGTGCGGCCTGCTCTTTCCCATCCTCCCCGGCGATTCCCTGCTGTTCGTGGCCGGCATCCTGGTGGCACAAGACGTCGCCACCATGCCGAACATCGTGACCGCCTGCCTCTTGCTGACGATCGCGGCCGTCGCCGGCAACGCCACCGGCTATGCGATCGGCGCCAAGGTTGGGCCGGCCCTCTTCGACCGCCCGGACTCGCGCATTTTCAAGCCCGAGTATCTCGACAAGACGCACGAGTTCTTTGAGAAGTACGGTGCGCCGGCCATCATCCTGGCGCGATTCGTCCCCATCGTGCGGACGTTCATCACGGCCGTCGCCGGCGCAGGTCGGATGGGCTTTGCCCGATTCATGGCACTGTCAGCGATTGGTGGCGTCATCTGGGCTACCGGCCTCACTCTCATGGGCTACTGGCTGGGCAACGTGGACTTCATCCGGAACAACGTCGAGGCCATCGCCATCGTGATCGTGTTGATTTCCGTGGTGCCGTTCTTCGTCGAAGGACTGCGCCGCCGCCAGCGCAGTTGATTGCCCGCGGCGTCCCCTAGCATCGCCGGTATGGCCGAATCTGGGGGTACCTCCCGTCTGCGGGGGGCCGTTGAGAACGTTCCGAAGCAGCTCTTCATCGGCGGCTCGTGGCGGGATGCGACGGGAGGGGCGACGTTCGCGGTCGAGGACCCATCCACCGGACAGGAGCTCGCCCGGGTTGCAGACGCGACCGTGGACGATGGCGCCGCGGCCCTCGATGCTGCGGTGGCCGCCCAAGCCGACTGGGGCCAGACACCGCCGCGCGATCGTGGCGAGATCCTCCGGCGGGCGTTCGAACTGATCACCGAGCGCACCGACGATCTCGCGCTGCTCATGACGCTCGAGATGGGCAAGACGCTGGCCGAGAGCCGCGCCGAAATCACGTATGCCGCCGAGTTCTTCCGCTGGTTCTCCGAGGAGGCCGTGCGCATCCATGGCCGCTACTCCGTCGCTCCCAACGGCGCGACGCGGCTCGTCACGCTCAAGCAGCCGGTGGGGCCGTGCCTGATGATCACGCCGTGGAACTTCCCGCTGGCCATGGCGACGCGCAAGATCGGCCCCGCCGTGGCGGCCGGTTGCACGATGGTGCTCAAGCCGGCCGGGTTGACGCCGCTGAGCGCTTTGGCCGCGGCCCAGATCCTGCGTGAGGCAGGGCTGCCGGACGGCGTGCTCAACGTCGTGACCACCTCGCACACCGGTGCAGTCATGGCGCCGATCATCGCCGACCCGCGTTTGCGGAAGCTGACGTTCACCGGCTCGACCGAGGTCGGCAGGACGCTCGTTGAACAGAGCGCCCAGAATCTGCTCCGGGTCTCGATGGAGTTGGGTGGCAACGCGCCGTTCATCGTCTTCGACGACGCCGATCTGGATGCCGCCGTCGAAGGCGCGATGCTGGCCAAGATGCGCAACATCGGTGAGGCCTGCACCGCGGCGAACCGGTTCCTGGTGCAGGAGTCGGTGGCCGATGAGTTCGCCGAGCGGCTCGCCGGCCGCATGTCCGCGCTCCGCCTCGGCCGCGGCGTCGACGACGGCGTTGACGTCGGCCCCCTCGTCGAAGAGGCGCAGCGCACCAAGGTTGCCGAGCTCGTCGACGACGCCGTGGAGCGGGGCGCCCGCGTGCTCACCGGCGGATCCGCCGTCGACGGGGACGGGTGGTTCTACCAGCCGACGGTGCTGACCGACGTCCCGAAGGATGCCCGGCTGTGCGCCGAGGAGATCTTCGGCCCGGTCGCCGCCATCGTCCGGTTTGGCGACGAGGCCGAGGCGATCGAGCGGGCGAACGCCACCGAGTACGGCTTGGTCGCCTATGCGTTCACGCGCGACTTCGCGCGAGCCACGCGCGTGTTTGAGGCCTTGGAGACCGGAATGGTTGGCATCAACCAAGGCATCGTGTCCAACCCGGCGGCGCCGTTCGGGGGCGTCAAGGCGTCGGGCTTCGGTCGTGAGGGCGGGTTCGAGGGCATCGACGAGTACCTGGAGACCAAGTACGTCGGCTTTCCTTGGGAGTAGCCCGGGGAATGTCATGCCGCCGCGATCGGCTCGTTACAGTCTTTCCGTGCGGATCCGTGTCGGCTTGGTCGGACTCTTGGCATGCGCGACCCTCGCCGGGTGCGTCCGCACCGCGTCCGAGCCGCGGCCAGACCGAACGCTCGAGCCGAGCATCACCGAGTCCTCCCCGACGCCCACGGCGAACGCGGACAACGTCGCGTGCGATCTTCTGACCGCAGACGAGCGTTCCGCCGTGGCTGGCTACTCCATCAACGCCGAATTGCCGGTGAAACCCCCGTCGTGGACAGACGAGTGCATCTGGGTGCCGTCTCTGGGCGAACCGGCGCGAGCGGCAATCAGAGTGGTCGTCCACAACACGCTGGTTTGGCTGCGCCAACTCGTCCCGCAACTTCAGGCGGCGATCGCCAGTCCGGCCACCGTCAAGAAGCTGGTGCCGAAGCTGAAAGACGCGCTCGCGGAGGTGCTCGCCGATCCCAGCGGGCTCTCCGACGAACAAATCTGCGCGACGTACGTGCTCCTTGTCGAGTCGCGAGGGGCGCAGATGGGCTTTGAGCGGGTGTACTACTCGAACATCGGTGCATTGCCTG
>DATFFJ010000095.1:0-3921 GCA_035250065.1 Aeromicrobium sp.
GGGCCAGTTCCCAGCCGGGCCCCGATGTACAGCGCGCCGGCCAGCCCGTTGCCGACGACACCAACCACCAGCAACGTCACGCGGGCCCACATCTCATCGGGTGCGTCAACGAGCGCAATGCCCGCGTCGGCGGCCAGCCCAATCAGGAGCACATTCAGCACCGTCCCGACGCCCGGGCGCTGCTTCAGCGGGATCCAGAGCAACAGGACGATCGCACCGACGGCGATGACCACTTGACCGAACGTGAGCGGGACATGGTGCGTCAGGCCTTCGTGGAAGACGTCCCACGGATCCAGGCCAAGGCCGGATTGGACCATCAGGGCCATCGTGAAGCCGTAGAGGAGAAGGCCCACGACCAGCTGGGACAGGCGCGCTCCCATCAGCGCCTGCCCTTGGGGTCGAACGGATTGAATGGGAACCCGGTGACCATGCCGCGGCCGGACCGTGCGGCAGCCACTCCGGCGAGGAATGCGACGACAATGGCAATGGCTGTGAACATGTAGCCACCTTGGCAGCAATTGGCCCTTTCAAAAATATCCAATTGCTTCATACTGGCTTCATGATCTCCGCATCACGCATGGCCGCACTCATTGGTGACGAACCTCTGGGCTCCCCGGCGTATCGCGACCTGACGGATCGCCTACGCATTCTTGTCATCGACGGACGGCTTCCGGACGGCACGCGCCTTCCCAGCGAGCGCGAGCTGGCGGCCGCGCTCGGCGTGAGCCGCACGACCACCACCCGCGTCTACGCCGAGTTGCGCGAGGCCGGCCTCATCTCCTCCCGCCAGGGCTCCGGCAGCGTCGTCCAGGTCCCGTTCAAGGCATCGACGGTCAGCAGCCTGATCCTCGATCCGGACTCACCCGACGACATCGCGATGACCTACTCGGCGCCGAGTGCCCCGATCGGTTTGGCCAGCGTCTTCGCCACGGCGGCAGAGCGGCTTCCCAGCCTCCTGTCCACCACCGGGTACCTCCCGGACGGGTTGCGCGAACTCCGCGAGGCCATCGCCGAGCACCACACCGCTGACGGCCTCCCGACCACACCGGATCAGATCGTCGTCACCGCTGGTGCGATGGGCGCCATCAACCTCACGGCACAGACGTTCCTCTCGCCCGGGTCGCGTGTCGTCGTCGAGGGCGTGAGCTTTCCCCACGGCCATGACGCGCTGATCGCGGCCGGCAGTCGTCTCTCTCCCCTCCCCCTGACCGACCACCCGTGGGACCCGCCAGCGCTCAAGAGCCTGCTCGGCCGGTCCCGCCACGCCGCCGCCTATCTCATTCCGGACTTCCACAACCCCACCGGCGCAGTCATGTCCGATACCGACCGTGGCGCTTGGGCAGCCCTGCTCAAGCGTCACGACGTCATCCCGATGGTGGACGAGACGCTGCGGCACGTGAACCTCGACGACATCGAGCTCCCTCCGCCGTTCGCCACCTATGACCCACGGGCCATCACCTTCGGGTCGATGTCCAAGGCGTACTGGGGCGGACTTCGTATCGGCTGGGCGCGGGTCCCACAGGCTCGGCGCATGGCCATGCTGCAGTCGCGCATGTTCATCGATCTCGGTGCGAGTGCCTTCGACCAGCTCGTGGCGGCGGACCTGCTGCGCAGCGGCCAGGAACTCGCGCAAGCCCGGCTGCTCGAGGCGCGGCAAGCCCGCGACCATCTGATCGCCGCGCTCTCGCGAGCGATCCCAACCGTGCGCACCACGCGCCCAAGCGGCGGCCTGAATCTCTGGCTGACGTTCCCCGAGCCCGTCACGACCCGGCTGGTCGCGGCGGCGTCGCGGCACGGGCTGCTCCTGACGCCGGGCGCACGGTTCTTCGTCCAGTCCGGGGGCGAGCGCCACCTGCGACTGCCCTACACCCAGCCCTCCGACGTCCTCACCGACGCCGTCGAACGACTGGCCGCGGCATGTGGTGAGATCCACGCCAAGGACGAGCCCGGGCGAACCGGTTCCACCCTCGATCTCATCGCCTAGGGTTCAGCGCGCTGGCGTCCGGCGCAGGGCTCGCGGCAGATAGGCAGCCCCTGGGCCGCCGGGAGCGGCGACGTCGCCCGGATTCGCGATTCCGCAGTGCTTCAGCGACAGGCAGCCACAGCCGATGCACGAGTCGAGCCCGTCACGCAGTCGCTCCAATGCGGCGATCTGCTCGTCCAGGCGGCCACGCCAATGTCGCGACATCCGCACCCAGTCGCTCTTCGTCGGCGTGCGTCCGGCAGGCAGTTCGGCCAGTTCGCCGCGAATCTCTTCCAGGGACAAGCCGACGTTGCTCGCCGCCCGAATGAAGGCCAGCCGGCGCAGCACACCGCGCTCAAACATCCGCTGCCCACCCGTCGTGCGATGCGCCGAAATCAGCCCCTGACTCTCGTAGAAGCGGATGGCAGAGGCGGCGAAGCCGCTGCGCCGGGCCACGTCCCCAATCGGGACCAGGTCATGCGTGTCCATATCAACTCCAAGATTCCCTTGACTTCAAGTTTACTTGAACTTGAACACTGGCGACATGAACACATCCAATATTGCAACTCAACGAGTCGCCCTCGTGACCGGAGGCTCAGCCGGACTGGGCCGAGCGCTGGTGACGGGACTCGCGGAAGCCGGCTGGACGGTGATCACCGACGCCCGTCATCCTGAGCGCTTCCACGACCTTCCTCGCGGTGTCATCGCTCTTGCCGGCGACATCACCGACGCCACACACCGCGACACCCTGGCTGACGAAGTCGCTCGGCATAGGCGGCTGGATCTCCTCGTCCACAATGCAAGCGCTCTCGGCCCGAGTCCTCTCCCCCGTCTGGAGGAGATCTCCGTTGAGGACCTGCAGGCGGTCTGGCGCCCGAACATCGGTGCGCCGCTCGTCCTGACTGCCCAGTTGCTGCCACATCTTGTCTCCAGCGGAGGCATCCTCCTGTCGATCTCGTCCGATGCGGCCGTGGAGCACTACCCCGGCTGGGGTCTGTACGGCGCGTCCAAGGCGGCCCTCGATCACCTGACCTTGCAGTACGCGGCCGAGAATCCCGTGGTCACGGGCTATGCCGTTGATCCCGGCGACATGCGGACCGAGATGCACCAGGCCGCCTTCCCGGGCGAGGACATCTCCGACCGGCCGCTGCCGGAGACCGTGGTGCCCGTACTGCTCGAGCTCATCGGCTCGGGCCTACCCTCCGGTCGCTACCGAACCGCGGACCTGCGCGTCGGCGAGCTGGTCCGATGAGCACGCTCGTCCAAACCCGAACCCGCTTTCCGGCGCCCGGTGACGCCACCGCGGCAGCACCGGCAGAGGCGCGCGGCCTGGCCCGAGACCAGGTCCGGATGCTCGTGGCGCGTCCCGGGCGGCTGACCCACGCGAGCTTCCGCGACCTGCCTGACCATCTCGTACCCGGCGACCTGGTGGTCTTCAACGACTCTGCGACCATCAATGCCGCGGCCGATGGTGTGTTGGTGGGTCGCGGACCGGTTGTCCTGCACGTCGCCGCGACGCTCGACTCGGGTGAGCGCGTGATCGAGCTGCGTACGGCGCCTGATGCGAAGCGTGCCGTTCTGGACGCGCAGCCCGGGGACGTCGTGCGGCTCGGCCGCGTCGCGGTGACCTTGGTGGCGCCATATCCGCGGGAGCACTCCTCGCCAACGGCCGAGGGCAATCGGCTCTGGCGCGCCCTGGTGCACGGTGACCTGAACCGTCACCTTCGCCGACGTGGACGGCCCATCGCGTACGGCTACCTCGATCGGGCCTATCCGCTGGAGGCGTACCAGAGCGTCTTCTCAGCTCGTCCGGGCAGCGCCGAGATGCCGTCGGCGGGCCGACCGTTCACGCATGACGTCGTCACTCGGCTCGTGACGCGTGGCATCCGGATGGCACCCGTCACCCTGCACACCGGTGTCTCCTCACAAGAGGCCGGCGAGGGACCGCAGCCGGAGTG
>DATFFJ010000096.1:0-8527 GCA_035250065.1 Aeromicrobium sp.
TCCGGGCGCTCCCCCTCGTAGTAGCGGGCAGCTGCGGTGACGCCGCCGGCAAACGTGACGTTGTCGCCGATGACGAGCCCGAACCCGATCGTCACGCCGTTCGGGTGCGCGAGCATGAGGCCTTTGCCGATCTGCATGCCGGGGCCGAAGTCGGCACCAATGACCACGTTGCCGACCGTGCGCAAGATGTTCGCTGGTGTCGTATGTCCGGCACGGAACAGGCACTGCTGCGCGCGCAGGATCAGCGAGGCGATCATGCCGGGAACGGTGAAGCACCGAGCGAAGACCTTGAGCCAACTCGGCTTGGCGTCCGCGCGGTAGCGAGCCATGTCCGAGAACACCAAGGAACGGAAGCTGGGCTGTGCCTGATCGGCGTCCGACACAGGCAGGTCCGTGGTCGGGATGTCGCTGGGCATTGCGCAAGTATAGGGATCGTCCACGCCGCATCGCCGTCGAAGAGCATACTGTCGGACATTCCGGGATGGACGTCCACCGATTCACAGGAGTTGCTCATGTCAGCCCCGCTTCAGTCGCCCCTTCGAGTCCTGGTCAAGGGCGCGTCGACGGTCAACTGGATCTCCTGGATGGGCGGGCCCAGGTCGGACTTCACCTTTCCGCGGGTGCTGGAAGCACAGCTCGCCGCTGACGGTTGGCCGTCCGAGGTGCGGGCGATCACGATGGCGTCCGAGAAGACGAGCACCATCCTTCGTACGTGGCAGTCCGACGTGATCAGCTGGTCGCCCGATGTGATCGTCCTCGTCTACGGCCACTTCGAGACCATTCACCTATTCCTGCCGCGCTGGCTGGAGCGGCACGCGCGCAGCATGCGAACCAAGCCACGCCGGCTCTCCAAGCTCTACCGCACTTACCTGCTGAATCCGCTCTGGATGGCGCTGGCGCATCTTCAGGCGGCTCTGGACGCTCGCATTCCGGGGGCAAGCCGCCGGCGCCGGCTCAAGCGCGTCGCCGCCGACCTCGATGCCTACATCGACCGGGTGCAGCAGGTGGGAAGCCCCATGGTGGTGCTTTTCGAGTTGCTGCCGCCGGCCACCAAGTTTCGCGCATGGTTTCCCGGCATGGCCGCACGCATCGAGCTGATGAACCAAGAGCTGGCTGGCGTGGTCGCACGGCAGGACAAGCCGCGCGTGCGCCTACTCCGAGTCAGCGAACTGGTCGACAAGCACTTCGACGGCAACGTCGACGTGGCCACCGCTGACGGCTTCCATTACGTGCCGGAGTTGCACCGCGAGGTCGGTATCGCCCTGGCGCGGGAGGTCGAGGAGTGGGCCGCCACGCAGCCGCACCTGGCCAGGTCGCACACCACTGATCGGTGATGCACGTGAGCTACCGGCCTTCGGCGAACGGTCGGGCTGATCCCGGCGAGGTCGTCTGGGCGCGGATTCCGTACGAAGACGACCCGCAGCGGGGCAAAGACAGACCGGCACTCGTGCTGGCCGTTGAGGACGATGACGTCCTCGT
Source organism: Aeromicrobium sp. (assembly GCA_035250065.1). Classification (GTDB taxonomy): domain Bacteria; phylum Actinomycetota; class Actinomycetes; order Propionibacteriales; family Nocardioidaceae; genus Aeromicrobium. The sequence goes on from DATFFJ010000096.1 coordinate 1,480, forward strand.
TTTGCCCATGACATCGCAGGACCATGACCGTGACGCGGCACAGGAGGCGCGTGAGGGCCGGCTCTGGATGGACATCGGATCGGGTCCCTGGGACGTACGCGGGCGACCGAGCGAGGTGCGGCTGAACCGGACCGTGCGCATCGCGGCGGACGAAGTGCGCCGCGAAGGCGCCTTCCTGGACGCGGCACTGTTCGCGGACGTCGTCGCGGCGTGGAAGGCCGCTCAATGACCAGCTGGGTGCGGGACGTGGACCGCTACCAGCGACGACATCCGGTCGTCGGGTTTCCGATCGCAGTCGTCTACAAGTACTTCGACGACCATGGGCCGTATCTGGCGGCGATTCTGACCTACTACTCGTTCATCGCGATCTTCCCTCTTCTGCTCATCTCGTCGTCGATCCTCGGCTTCGTGCTGCAGGACGACGCTGCGCTGCGTGACCGGCTGTTGAACTCGGCCTTGAGCCAGATCCCGATCGTGGGAGACCAGCTCGGCCGACCGGAGGGCCTGCGAGGCAGCGCGTCGGCGATCGTGGTCGGCTCGCTCGTGTCCGGCTACGGCGCCCTCGGCGTCGGGCAGGCGTTCCAGCACGCGGCGAATGTCGCGTGGTCCATCCCGCGCAACAGTCGCACGAACGCGGTGCTGCAGCGGCTGCGCAGCGTCGTGCTTCTCTCGTTCGCCGGATTGGGCGTTCTCGTGCTCGCCATCATGTCCCTGCTGCTGGCGAACCCCGGATCAGTGGGCGTCGAAGCGGGCTACCTGAAGTGGCTGTCCCGGCTCGCCAGCCTGTTTGTGACCCTGCTCATCTTCACCGGGCTCTTCCGTCTCGTCGGGTCGCGGCGGGTGCCGCCGCAGTCATTGCTGCCCGGCGCGGCCTTCGCCGTCGTGTGCTGGCAGGGGTTGCAGATCGGTGGCAGCGCGTTCGTCTCCCAGGTCGTCACGAAAGCCACCACCAGTCAGATGAATCAGACGTTCGCCTTGGTCCTCGGCCTGTTCGCGTTCCTGTTCCTGGTCAGCGGCATGGTCGTGTTCGGTCACGAGATCAATGTCGTCGCGTACCAGCGGCTTTATCCGCGCGCCTTGCTCACACCCTTCACCGACAACGTGTCCCTGACGGAGGCCGATCGTCGCGCCTACACCCGATACGCCAAGTCGCAGCGGCACAAGGGCTTCCAGTCGATCGAGACGCGCTTCGACGGGCCTCGCCCGCAGCGGCCGCCCCAGCAGACAGCACCGCAGGCGGAGCCACAGGAGGGAGCGTCCGACAACGAGTAGGCTGCTGACACTTGTGGAACGGACAACACGGACGAGGTTGAGCAATGCCCACCGGCAAGGTGAAGTGGTACGACGCTGAGAAGGGTTTCGGGTTCCTGTCCCAAGATGACGGCGGGGACGTCTACGTCGGGGCGTCGGCATTGCCCGACGGCGTCACCACGTTGAAGTCAGGCAGCCGGGTGGAGTTCGGCATCGCCCAAGGCCGGCGGGGTGACCAGGCATTGCAGGTGCGCGTCCTGGAGCCGGTCGGCTCGGTGTCACGCGCGCAGGCGCAGGCCCGGCGCAAGTCGCCCGAGGACATGGTGGTCATCGTCGAAGACGCCATTACGATGCTCGACGGCATGGGAGAGGCGTATCGCCACGGCCGCCACCCAGAGGGCAAGGCGCGACACACGGCCGCCCAGCTGCTGCGCAAGCTTGCCTCAGAACTGGACGGTTGAATTCGTCGGCGACGGTCGCTGTGCGCGATCGCCGACAGCCCAAGCAAGCCTTCACGAACGTCCGCCGACCGGCCGAGCCGGATCGGCTGGTCTAGCGGTTGATCGTCGCCGCAGGATGCGAATGAGCACGAACACGGCCCACCCGGTCAGAATTGCGGCGAGCGAACCCAAGCTCAGTCGCACCGGCGACTCCAGGGTGAACAGTCCGATGCCGTACAGGCCGCCGAACACCCACGCGAGCTGAAGCAGCGCCTCGGAGCGCGCGAACATGCTGGTGCGCACCTCCTCGGCCACGTCCCGCTGGATCAGCGCATCCAAGCTGAGCTTTCCGACGGACTGGGAGAAGCCGGCGACCAGGCCGAGGGCGACGGCCGCCGGCCACCACCCGATCAACGCGGCGACCGCGAGCATCCCCGCGTCCAGGAAGAGCGCTGCGACGACCACGCGGCGCGGATTGTGTGATCGGGCCCAGGTGCCGAGCGCGACTCCGATCACGTTGCCGAGCCCGGCGGCACCAATGACGAGACCCATCAAGAGGGCAGCCGGCCACGTCCACGCGAGTGCCGCCGGCGGTTCGCGGAGGATGAACGCCATGTAGATGGCCAGGAAGCCGGACATCGTGCGCAACCCGACATTGCTGCGCAAGCCGTCGACGACCGAGCGTGGGATGGTCACGCCCCGGCCGGGTGCCAGGATCGCCGGCTCTTCGCCGGCGGTCGAATCGACCCGCGTCGGCAACAGGATCGCGACGACGGTGCCAGCGACGAAGAGTACGAAGGCATAGCGGAGCGACCACGCCGGGCCGATCGCGGCGAATCCGATGGCCAAGGGGGCCGACAGAGCAGCGGCGAAGGTTCCGGTGAGGGAGATGCGCGCGTTGGCCTTGACCAGGGTCAACGCGTCGGGCAGCACGCGCGGCACGGCTGCTGCGCGGGTGACGCTGTACGCCTTCGACGAGATCAAGCAGAGAAGCGCAGCGACGTAGAAGCCGGCCGACTCGTCGACGACGGCGTCGGCCAGGACCCAACAGCAGAAGCCGCGCAGGGCAAGAGTCGAGCCGATCGCCCAGCGCCGCCCGCTCCGGAACCGGTCGATGAACGGCCCGATGAGGGGCGCGACGATGGCGAATGGGAGCATCGTGACGACCAGGAAGAGCGCCACATGGCCGCTGGCCTGCTCGGTGGGAACGGTGAAGAACAGCGTTCCGGCCAGGGAGACAGCGATCGCGGCGTCTCCGGCGACACTCAGGGCGTGCAACTCGAGGACGCGGGCGAGGCCCGATTCGCCGGCGCCCTCGGCCCGGGTGAAGCGTTGGGCGCCGGACCATGCGGCGCGACCCCCGCGTGCGACGGCTTGGCCGGCGCGTGCCGTTCCGGCTCGCGAGCGCGTGCGGACCTCGCCCAGGAACCGCTTTTCCCGAGACTCGGCCATGATGGCCATCCTGCCTCACGCCGGTGACGGCCCCCGACCGTGCGCGGGTACTAGCGGTGCGGGAGAATTGAGCCATGACCGACTCGCGCTCCACTGTTGCCGACGACGCGGTGCTCGCGTTCGCTCGCGCGGCGGCCGAGGAGGTCGCCGACGCCGGGTCGGTGGGCGAGTACGCCGGGTCGGTCGATGAAGGCGGTCCGGATGTCGCTGGTGAACTGACGGCTCACCACTTCGTCTGCCTGCAGCCCGGCTACGCGGGCTGGTACTGGTCGGTGAGCGTCTCGTCCGGGCCGACGGTCAACGACGTCGTGCTGCTGCCTGGCGAGCAGGCCATCGTCGCCCCTGAGTGGACGCCGTACCGCGAACGGATCCGGCCCGGCGACCTCGGACCCGGCGACGTGCTGCCGCCGGAGGAAGACGACATCCGGCTTGTTCCGGCGTGGTCAGCCGGCGATTCGCAGGACACCGTCGACCGCTACTTCGCCCGTGAAGTCGGGCTCGGCCGCGAGTGGGTGCTGTCATTCGCCGGCCGTGGCCTCGCGGCCGACCGATGGTACGACGGTGACTACGGACCGAATTCGCCCATCGCCGAGCAGGCACCGGCACCGTGCGCGACCTGCGGATTCCTGGTCAGCCTCGCCGGTCCGCTGTCCGACCGGTTCGGCGTCTGCGCCAACGGCATGGCCAACGCCGACGGCCACGTGGTCGCCTTCACCCACGGATGTGGCGCACACTCAAAGGCGAAGCTCAGTCGCTCGGCGGCACCGCAGACGCTTCCACCGCCGGTCTTCGACACCCTCAACGTCGACGAGATCGATTCGTTCTAGGTGCGGGACCGCCGCCGGCCGGTTCCGGCGCTGGCGCGAAGAGCGTTGCGGCGAACCTTGCAATACTCGACGCCGATCATGCCGAGCCCGAAGCCGGCGACGGCCGTCCAGAACCACCAGCCGTGGCCGGCGGCTTCAAGCCGCCCGAGGAACGGGAGCATGGCTGCGGCGGCGAGGCCCCACAGGATCGTGCCCACGGTCATGGTGCGAACGCCGTCAACGTCCATCGGCTGAACCTCGGCGACCCGATGGGTCGTTCCACCGATCTCGATCTCGGTGACATCCGGGCGGCCCAGCTCGTGAATCCGGGACCGTCGCTTTCCCTCGCCCACGGGGTCAGACTACCCATGTTCGCTTGGCACGGGCGGGAGCCCGGTACTGGCATGCTGGGCAACCATGAAGCCGGGTCGGCGCCGCCTCCTCATCCCAGGACTCTTGGTTGCGCTGTTGATCGTCGTTGCGCTGGCGGCCGCCTTGCGACGGGCGGATGCCGAGACGACGCCGCTGCCCATCGTCGCTCACACGCAGGTCTCAGTGATGAGCGATCCGCGGATCGTCGAGTCGAGTGGGCTCGCCGCGAGCAAGACGCATCCAGGCATCGTGTACACGGTCAACGACTCCGGCGATGTGGCCCGCGTCTTCGCCGTGGACATCGAGAGCGGGGCCGTGGTTGGTGTGACCACCGTGACGAATGCATCCTGGGAGGACGCCGAGGCGATGGCACTCTGGGGCGGCAAGCTCTGGGTTGCGGACGTTGGCACCAGCCGCGACAAGGGCGACGAGCGGGCGATCTACCTCTTCGACGAGCCTGGCTCCGGAAACCACAACATCTCCGCAGACCGATACCCGATCGAGCTCGACGTGGGCGCGGCGGACATTGAGCCGGCGGCCGTGGAGATCGAGGCCATGGCCGTCGTGCCCGGCCGAATCGATCTCTTCAGCAAGGGATGGCCGCAAGGCCGGGTCTTCCACGTGCGCAGGCTGACCAAGTCCGGTCCGAGCGTCGCCCAGTTGACAGGTCGGACCTCGCCAGCGTGGACCGCCGATGCGACTGCAACGCCCGATGGCAGGTATGTCCTGCTGAAGGGCGCTGTTCAGGTGGAGGTTCGGGATGCCCGGACCTGGCAGCTGGTGCACGCCGAAGTCATCCCGATGCTCCGGCAGAGCGAGAGCATCACGATTGAGGCTTCGGGCCAGTCGTACCTGATCGGAAGCGAGGGGGCAGATTCCCCGTTGGTGCGCATCGCCTTTCGGCCCGCGACCTTTACGACACCACCGCCCACCATCGATTCGGGAACGCAGGTTCGGGCTCAGCACCCGGTGATGTGGTGGTGGTGGTCCAGCCAATGGTGGTTGCGACCCGCGCTCATGGTGGCCTTCCCCGGCCTGGTGCTCGGTTGGACAGTGTGGTGGCTGATGCGGCGCCGACGACGGAAGAACCAATCCGAGCCGACGTAGCGTGCTTCGGGGCACCCGACAGAATGGACCTCATGGGAACCGAATTGCGACCGACGCTGCTGGCTTTGGGCGAGGACCGACCGCAGATCGCCGACGGTGCCTGGGTGGCTCCGACGGCTACCTTGGTGGGAGCCGTTGAGATCGCCGACGGTGCCAGCATTTGGTACGGCGCAGTGCTTCGCGGCGACAACGAGCCGATCGTCATCGGCCCGGACTCCAACGTGCAGGACAACGTCGTGTTCCACACCGACGAAGGGATTCCGGTCTCGCTCGGACGCGGCGTCTCGGTCGGGCACAACGCCGTGGTGCACGGTGCGACCGTCGGTGACGATGTGCTCATCGGCATGGGGGCGATCCTCATGAACCGGTCCGTGATCGGCAACGAGTGCCTGATCGCGGCCGGTGCGCTGGTCCCGGAGGGTGCCAACATCCCGCCGCGGTCGCTTGTCGTGGGTGTTCCGGCCAAGGTGGTCCGCGAACTCACCGACGACGAGGTCGCCCGCCTCCATCGCAACGCCAGCCTGTACGGAGTGCACCGGGATCGTCATCGCGCTGCGACGGACGTGCAGTGATCCGGAACGGCATGCGGAGTACGGCTGTTCTTGCGGTCGCCGCCGTCGCCTGGATGGCGCCGTCGTCGGCGTCCTCGGCTGTGGGAGACACCCCCAACAGCACGATTGTCAGTCGGATCGCCGACGAGCGCATCGGCGAATCGAGCGGCTTGGCCTACAGCGTCAGGCATCCAGGTCTCGTCTACACCATGAACGACTCGGGGAACCGCCCCGTGGTGTACGCCATCCAGGTCTCAACCGGGAAGGTGGTTGGCCAGACCGACTTGGCGTCCTTGGACCTGGAAGACACTGAATCCATCGCCGTCGATCGGCAGGGGCGACTGTGGCTCGGCGACCTGGGTGACAACGATCGAGATCGCGACGATGTGTCGATCGTGTCGTTCGAGGAACCCGGCCCCGGCAACGCGGCTCCCCGTGCGCTCCAGCGGTATCCCGTGAAGTACAGCACGGGACCATCCAACGTTGAGGCCATGATGATCCACCCCGCCTCCGGACAGGTCTTCCTCGTCAGTAAGCGAAACGAGGACGGTGGAAACCCGAATCTCTTCGCGCTGCCTCGGGCGCTGAGACCTGGCCAGCCGAACGTGGCCACGAGCCTGAATCGGCCCATGCTGGCCGGGATCTCCGATGCTGCGTTCACGCCAGATGGGCGATATGCGTTGATGAAGACAGCAAGCGGCATCGTCGCCTATGACGTCAAGACCTGGAAGCCGATCACCTCGTTCCAGACACCCGGTCTCGACAAGGGCGAGTCGTTGACCCTCGAACCCGGTGGGCGTTCGGTCCTGATGGGGAGCGAGGGTGATGAGTCGCCGATCGTCCGGATGACGTTGCCGGCCGCTTTGGCCCCAGCTGCGACGTCGAGCCCGCCCTCGACGTCCGGCGACTCCGAACCGACGGCATTGCCACCCGTCGGTCCGGCGGCGCCCAATGTGACACCGGCCGAGCCGGCGAACGTGACGATCCCGACCCTCGTCACGATCGGTGGGCTTGGGGTGCTCGTCGCGGCCGCGGTCGTGGTCCGAGCCGGCCGTCGACGGCAACGCAT
>DATFFJ010000097.1:0-11973 GCA_035250065.1 Aeromicrobium sp.
GCGCCGCGGCCGTCCATCGAGAAGAGGATCGAGAGCAGGACGACGGCGGCGAAGTCGGCGAGCGACGCGGCCGCGATCGTCAGCTTGGCCATCTGGGTGTCGAGCAGGCTGGCGTCCTTGAGCACCGCCACGACCAATCCGAGCGAGGTCGCCGACAAGGTCACCGCGAGGAGCACGGGATGATCGATCCACCCCACGGGCCGCAGCGCCCACCCGACGGCGTAGCCCACGGCCAGCGAAAGGCCGTAGCCGACGACAATGGCCCCGAGCAGGCGCCCGCGCCACGCGCGAACGTCGACCTCCAAGCCGGCCAGGAACAGCAGCATCGCCAGACCGAGGAGCGCGACGACCTGCACCGCCAGATCGGGGTTCAGCCAACCGAGCCCGTGTGGCCCGACTGCGATTCCGAGCACGATCTCGAGCACGACGGCCGGCACCCGGACGCGAGGCAGCACGGCCGCAACGAGCGGCGCGACCACGGCAAGGACCAGGATTCCCAGCAGGTTGAGGAATTCGACGTCGGGCATGAACGCTCCTCAGAGCAACGCCGCATCCTGCTCGACCACGAGCAGCGCGGGACCGGGCGTGGCGAAGAGCTGGGCGAAGGCGTCGTCGAGTTGTCCGGTGTGCTCGACCCGGATCCCGGTCGCGCCGCACGACTCGGCGTATGCGGCCCAGTCTGGATTCCTCAGCGAGGTGTGCCACACCGGGAAGTGGCCGGCGACCTGTTCCTTCTCGATCTTGCCCAGGGCGTTGTTGTTCAGCAGGACGTGCTTGATGCCGATGCCGTATTTGACCGCCGTGGTCAGCTCCATCGCGTATTGCCCGAAGCCGCCGTCGCCGGTCACGGCCACAATGGGGCGCGACGGATCCGCGGCCCACGCTCCGAGGGCCGCCGGATACCCGAACCCGATCGATCCGAGGTAGCCCGACATCAGGACCGGCTGGCCGGCCGACTCCAGGTAGCGGCCGAGCGAATAGGCATGGTTCCCGACGTCGACTGTGACGACGGCGTCAGCCGGCAGGTGCGTGGCGAGCGCGGCGAAGACGGCGGCGGCCGGGACGCCGAGGCCACGATCGTCATCGACTCGCCGGCGCTTCTCAGCCCGCCACAGCTCCCACCGTGCCGCCACGTCCGGCCGCTGATCCTTGGGTTGCGCGTCCGACGTGGCCGCGTCAAGCGCCATCACGCCGGAGACCGCGTCGGCGAGCACCGGAACAGCCACGGCGTGGAACCGGCCGAGCGATGCGACCCGGTCGTCGATCTGCACGATCGGCTTGTACGGCGCAATGCCGGTGTGGTTCGAGAACGAAGCCCCGACGACGATCAGCAGGTCCGACTCGTTCATCAGCCAACTCGCCACGGGTGTCCCGCTCCGCCCCAACACACCGGCTCCCAGCGGGTGGCTGTCCGGGACGATGCCCTTCCCGCGGAACGTGGTCAGCACCGGCGCGCCCAGCCGCTCGGCGAACTGCAGCAGCTCAGCCTGCGCACCACGGGCGCCTTGACCGACGATGAGGACCGGGCGCTCTGTGTGCCGCACGAGTTCGGCGGCACGCTGGATGTCAGCGGCCGCCGGAACGAGGGAACCGGCGCCGAACCGGCCGTCCGGCCGTGCCGGCTCGGCGTCGGACGGCAGCTCCTGCACCTCGTCGGGAAGCACGAGGTGAGCGACACCCCGTCCATCGATCGCGTGCTTGACGGCAAGCGCCGCCAGCTCAGCATGGTCGGAACCCGCCTCAACCGTCGCGGTGGAGACGGCCACGTCGCGAAACACGGCCGAGAGATCCAGGTCCTGAAAAGCTCCCCGTCCGCGCACGGTCGAGGGCACCTGCCCGGAGATGGCGATCGCCGGCGCTCCGTCCAGCCGCGCGTCGTACAGGCCGGTGAGCAGGTTCGTCGACCCCGGCCCGGCGATCGCGAAACACGCCGCCGGCCGCCCAGTGAGCTTGCCGTACGCACTCGCGGCGAAAGCCGCGGCACCTTCATGCCGGATGCCGATGAACCGGATCTCACCACGCTCCTCGGCACGACGCAGCGCATCGGCAAATCCCAGATTGGAGTGACCGACCATGCCGAAGACGGTGTCAACGCCGTGGGCGACCAGTGTCTCGACGAGGACGTCCGACACCGTACGCACCCGCGCCGGCTGCGCAGGCAGCCGCACGTAGACGCCGTCCGCGCGTTCCTCCACGTCATAGGCGACGACGCTGTCGCTGAATCCTTCGGGAGGACGCCCGGTCAGAGGGTCGTAGTCGTACCCATGCCAGGGGCAGCGCAGCCACCCGTTCTCGATCGACCCCTCTCCGACCGGGCCACCCTGATGTGGACATCGGTTCTCGAGTGCGCCGAGGCGCCCATCGCACCGGGTCAGCGCGACGGATCTGCCGTCCACCACCGAGGTCGTGACACGACCTTCACCCGGGATGTCCGCGGGCGCGACTCGGCACCACGTGTTCTCCATGACGACAGGCTGCCGGGCGGCGTGCGGCGGCGGAAGCACCATCGTCGGGCCGTCCCCGTTTCGTAACCATTTGAACCGGCTCAAGGATGGTGCTCTCGCCTACCGTCGAGGGCATGTCCGTTCTCGTCGCAACGCGCACGTCGCTGCACGGCCTCGCCGAACTGGTGCTGGCCGGCCCACAGCACGCACTCACCGGCAGGATCGTCCTGACCGTGATCCCTGAAGGCTTCGGCACGACCCTCGAGCCCGGATTGGGCGTCCACGGCACCGACCTCGTGACGCCGGCCGGCCAACGGATCCCGCTCGACGGCCGCACCATTGCCGACGTTGCCCACGACGCCGGTGTGACCCCGCGCTCCTTGAAGGACGTCTACTCCGACGGACCGGGCCTCGACGAGGGCCATGTCCTGACCGTCGACACCGCGGCCGCCGCCGAGATCATCGACGCGTTCAGGCGTGGCGACGCGGCGCTGGCCGCCTTCGCGCCCGAGGAGACCAGGGCGCTGTGGCCCGAGCACTTCGACGTCGGCATCAGCTCGGACGAGGTCAACTACGGCGTCTCCCCCGGCGATGCCTTCCTCGAGGTCCCGTATGCGTACGTCGGACCATGGTCTCGGGACGGCCTCAGCGGGGCGTTCTGGAATGCGCCCTTCGGCGCTGCCCGTCCTGTGTCCGAGATCAACGACCTGGTCAGCTTCTTCGCCGAGGGTCAGAGCCTCGCCGCCGCGCGATAACTGACCGGCTCAGCCACAAGACTCGGGAGCCGTTGCCAGCGGGCTGCTCGCGTCGAGGCTTCCCGCCAGCACGATCGTCTTGCCCAGGGCCGGCCCGGTCGGCCGGCCCCACCAGTTCGCACGGGCGGAAACCCGATACCTCACGACATCGGCTTGCAGGGTGCCGCCCACGAAGCAATTCTCGCCAACGCTGCCCAGCGACCCGCGACCGAGATCGATGTCCGCCGACGTGGTCGACCCGAGGTCTTCGGCGGAGAAGTTCGCGAGCCCGGAACCCAGGCCCTTGCTGTCTGACAGGTTCGTCCGCTGGACCTTGACCTTGAGTCGATCGAGCTTGGTGAAGTTGCGCACGCCCAGGTTCGAGCCTCGGTTGCCGGTGATCGTCGAGTCCGCGACGTCGAGCGCCACTTCGGTGGTCGGCCCGCTCCCGTTCACGACGTTGCTGCCCACCGACAAGCCGTTGTTGCGGCAGTCCCGCAGCACGCTGTCACGGACGGTGAGCCGCACGATGTTGCGGGCGCCCAGGCTGCCGGCCAGCACACAGTCACCGTTGTTGAACGGAAGCAGGATCGTGTTGCCCACGCCCGCCGACCGCTCGGCGACGACGCGCTCGAGCGTCATCGTCATGACCGCGTCGGTGCCGAGGGCGCCATGCTCGATGATGTCGCCCGGTGACCCTGAGAAGCTGCTGTCCCGGACGACCGCGTTCATCCGGGCCCCCGATCCCATGCTGACCATCTCCAGGCCGTTGGCCGAGAACCCGCCCCAGCCGTTCTCGTTGGTGTAGGTGTTGTTGGACACCGTGGCGTCGAGCGTCGCCGGGCCGACGGCGTTGAGGAAGACGCCCTCGGAGTCGGCCCCCTCCACGGCGAAGTTCGGGTCGTCGTCGTTGCCGAGATCCGACTGCGCGTTCCCGTCGACCGTCGCTGACAGGCGCGCCGAGTCGCTGGACTGGAGGCCGATGGCGAGAACGGACTTGAGGCCGTTGCCCTGCCTCAGGTGGTGCACCCGGTTCGCCGCGATCGTTGCCGACCCTGTCGCCGTGCCGCTGAATCTGATGTCGATCCCATCGCCGCACTCGGCGTGGTGAACCTCGTTGTCATCGATCGTCACCGAGACACCGGTGCGGCTGGTCGCGTCGACCATGATCCCGGCCCAGCCGTTGGGCAGGCCGCCCGTGATCGGAATTCCGACGCCGGGGACGTTCGTGGGCGCGTTGAACTGGGGAATCAGATACCCCGTCGTGCAGGACTGGTTCTGGCCTGAGACGTCGGTGCCCGTCACACGGACGCCGGTCACGTTGAGCCCGTAGATCGCGCCGCGAAGCGTGTCGGTGACTCGCACGTTCGACACCGTCACACCGTCGGCGAGACGCACGGCGTCGCCATCCAGCCGCGAGGTCGTATTGGTGAGTCGTGGCGCGATCTCGCCGGCCGTCTGCACCGAGCCGCCGGACCCGCGAAGCGTCTGATTAGCCTTGAGCTGAAGCCCGCCGTCGAGCGCCCCCGACGCTGGCAGCACGACGATGGTGTCACCCGGCCGCGTCGAGCTCTCGACCTGCGCGAGGGTGCCGACGGGGTGCTGGGCTGTGCCGGCGGATGTCGTGGCACCGGCTCGGACGTACCACGTGCGGGGCGTCGCTGCCTGGGCCGTTCCGACGAAGCCCGGCGCCATGACGACGGCGACCACGGCCAGGCGGAACGCGACACGCGCGCTCATTGCGGGATCGACCCACACGTGTCGACCGGCGGCTTGCCGACGAACTGGCGATGGAGGAAGCCCATGGCCTCGGGCGCTCCCGCCCCCACCTCGGTCAGGTGCTCGCCGATGAGGTTGGTCCGGTGCTCCACCGGCACACCGGCGTCGCAGTAGTTGCGCAATACCGCGCGCGCCGGCCCGATGGGAGCAAGCTCGTCCAGCAGCGCGTGGTACTCGTACACCGGGGCCAAGGGCGTCCCCGACCGGCCCACCGGACTGTTCTCGCGGAGCATGGTCGCCACGTCCGGCTGGTCAAGGGTGCGCGGCTCGGCCTCGATCTGCTCAACGCGCAAGAAGGGCGCCCGCGCGACGGCATCGTTGATGCAATCTGCTGCCGTGGCGTCGAACAGCCTCTGGCCGTAGGCGTTGAGCCGGTCTCGGATGCGCATGTCGGGATAGGACCGGTCGAAGCCGTGCATTCCCATCGGGATGGCACCGCCGGCGAAGCTTCCGGAGAATGCGTCGATGGTCGCCCGGATGTCACCGACCAAGCCACCGAGCGCGACCGCCTTGATGGGCAGGTCGGGCGCGTAGGACTCCTGCAGCTGCGCGGCATTCGCCGTGGCGAAGGCTCCGCCCGAATAGCCCCAGAGCCCGATTGGGGACGTCGATAGTCCGGCGGTGGTGAAGTTTCGAACCGCACGGAGTCCATCGAGCACGCCCTTCGCTTCGACGTCTGCGATCAGGAACTCCGAGCGCATGCCTTCGTAGTCGGGGACCGCGACCGCCCATCCGCGCAGCAGCATCGACGACAGGAGCGGAATCTCGCCCGTGGAGTTGGTGACCCCACCGAGTAGCCCTGCACGCAACGCGTACGACGGAGCACAGCGCGTCGACACCCCGTCCTCCGCCGTTTGGTACGACACCAACGGAATCGGGCCGGTTGACAGTCTCGTCAGAGTCGGTACCAGCAGCGTGGTTCCGGTGACCGTCGCACGACCTGTGCGATCCGACGTGCGGTAGAGCAGCTGCCAGCCCTTGGCCGGAAGCGGGATCGCGAACAGGGTCGGCTGAATGGCGCGGCTGCGGATGATCGCGCCCGGCTCCAACTCGTCGAGATTCGCCGGAGCGGCGAAGAACGGGTCCTCCTCGGGGATGGGAATGGGTGCGGCCGCGGCCGTGGTCGGGAGCGCGCACAACGCGAGGGCCACCACAACCGAAACAAAAACGTTTCGCATGGCCGGACGCTATCAACCTACAGTCGTGTAGGACAAGCCGAAGGCTGAAATCTCAGGCTTGGACGATGAGTTCGACCGCCAGATCACTCAGCTGGTCGCTCAGGCGGCCGGCATCGACGTGGTCCGGATGGATGCTCCAGTCGTGCACCAAGACATTCACCGCACCCAGGAAGGCCAAGGCTCGAAACCGGAAGTCCTTCGGCGTCAGCTCGCCGCGCTTCACCGCAGCCGCCGCTTCGCGCTGGATCAGCTCGACGATCCCGTTGCGAAACTGCAGCCTGATGCCTTCCACCCGCTGGCTCACGCCGACCACCTCGACGAAAGCGATCCGCGCCTTGCGGGCGTCGTCCAACATCGGGTCGAGATAGGCCTGGACCGCCGACTGAAGTCGGGTCGTGATGTCCAATCCGGCCGTCTTCTCCAGGGCGAGCTGGACGTTCGCAATCGAAGCTGACGTGATCTCGGAGTAGGTGTCGAGGAGGGCGTCCTCCTTGTTGGAGAAGAGCTGGTAGTAGTGCCGCGTCGACACCTTCGCCTCCGAGCACAGACGCTCCACCGACGCGGCCGCATAGCCCTCGGCGCCGAAGAGCTCGATGGCCGCAGCGCGTAACCGCGTCAATCGCTCGTGGTCGCGTTCGTCGGCCGATTGGCCGCCGTAGCGACGAGCTTGCTTGGGCACCATTCCTCCATGATCCCGTCTGACGACGCCTCATTCTGTAGCACGACACCTTGTCGCAAGCGGGAATCTCCGGCGCGGAAGTCGGTCGCCGCACCATACTCTTGGCAGTCACTCGCACCCAGGAGCAGGCATGGCGATTCGGGTCATCCAATGGGCCACCGGCGGCGTCGGCCGTGCAGCGATCGAGGCCGTGCTGCGCCATCCCGAGCTGGAACTCGTCGGCTGCCGTGTGTACGGCGAGAAGGCCGGACACGATGTTGGCGACATCGTCGGATCAGGCCCCCTCGGCGTCGTGGCAACCGATTCGGTCGAGGAGATCCTTGCGCTCGAGGCCGACTGCGTTGTCTATGCGCCCCTGATCGCCGATCAGTCCGACGTCGAGGCACTGTTGCGATCCGGCAAGGACGTGGTCACCCCGGTGGGTTGGGTCTATCCGGACCGTTCGAGCGACCTGGTGCAGCAGCTGGAGCAGGCGTGTCTGGACGGTGGGGCGACGTTGCACGGCTCGGGGATCCATCCCGGCGGGATCACCGAGCTCTTCCCCCTGATGGTCTCGGCCGTCTCCGCGGCGGTGACGCACGTGCGGGCTGAGGAGTTCTCCGACATCCGCACATACGGCGCACCGGTCGTCATCCGGGACATCATGGGCTTCGGCGGGCCGCCGGCGAAGGCGATCGAAGGACCCATGCTCGCCCTCCTCGAGGAAGGCTTCAAGGCCTCGGTTCGGATGGTCGTCGACGTGCTCGGCTTCGACATCGACCCGCACATTCGGTCCTCCCAGGAAGTCGCGGTCGCGACCGAGCCCATCGATTCACCGATCGGCGTCATCGAACCCGGATTGGTGGCCGCCCGTCGGTTCACCTGGGAGGCGCTGGTCGACGGCGTCCCGGTGGTGACTGCCGCGGTGAACTGGCTCATGGGCGAGAAGAGCCTCGACCCGCCGTGGTCATTCGGGCCAAGCGGTGAGCGCTTCGAGGTCGAGGTTCAGGGCGACCCGTCGGTTTCGGTGGTGTTCCGCGGCATGCAGCCGGACTCGATCGAAGCCGGCCTGGAACGCAACGAGGGCATTGTCGCGACGGCCAACCACTGTGTCAGCGCAATCCCCTACGTGCACCGCGCGGATCCGGGCATCAAGACCTATCTCGACCTGCCCCTCATGGCCGGGCGGGCGGCACCGGGACTGAGCCGATGAGCGCGACCGCCGACTCGCTGACCCGCCACCGGTTGGACTACCTGCTGATCCCCTGCTTTCTGCTCGGCATCGTCAACAGCCTGGTCCTGAGCCTGCCCGAGTCCTTGGGCGTCGCGGTCTCGCCGGACAGTCCGTGGCCGCCGCTGCGGTCGTTGTACTCATGGGCGGTGGAGCAGGAGCCGCAGCACCTCGTCATGCCGCCGACGCTGCAGGCCTCGCTGCTCTACGACGCGTTCGTCCAGTCAGCGCTCCTGGCGGTGCTGACCGTCGCGCTGTGGAGGCGCCGATCATGGCCCTGGCTGCGCACGGTCGCCCTCGTGTACGCAGTCAGCGCGCTGATGAACATGTACTTCTACTTCATGCAGACGTTCCTTGGGCCCGCCAGCCCGCCGGACCTCGGCACCTATCTGCCCTTCAACATCCCGTGGGCGGTGGTGCCGCTCCTGGTGGCGTACCGCTTCTCGTCGTCCGCTATGCGCGATTGAGCACTTCGTCGGCCAGCCGATCCCCCATGCGCACGGCACCGTCGACGTGTTGGAAGCCAAGACCCGCCACATCGCTGCTCCCGAAGTGGAACGGGCCGACCGGAGCGCGCAGATAGGCGCCGTAACGGGTGAGGAAGCCCATCGCGGCGCTGGTGGCGTATGCACCCCCGGTGAGTTCCTGGTGCTGCCAGTCACTCTCGACATACGTGATCGGTTCCAGCGCTGCCGGCCCGAAGTAGGCGGCGATCGAGGCGAGGACGCGCTTACGTCGCTCCCCGTCGCCGAGCCGGCCCAGCGCGTCGGCGTTGACGTCAGACACGAAGCCGACGAGTGTGCCGGTGGTTGCCTCATGCCAGGTGTTGTCGTAGATCTCGTGCACCACTTCGTAGGGAGCGAAGCCCGTCCCGCTGAGACCGGAATCCCGCCAGAACGGCGTCGGGTACTCGACCTGCACCTTGATGACCAGCCCGAACGACTGATGCGCCCGAGCATGCCGATGATCGGCCGGCAGGGCCGGGTTCAGGCGGATCCGAGCAACGTGCGTGGGCGGGAGCGCGAGAATCACCTGATCGGTTTCGATCGCTTCGCCGCTGACGTGGACGACCGCACCGGACTCCGACCACTCGACATGGTCGACATCGGCACCGAGCCGGACCCGGTCACCCAGCAGCTCAGCCAGCTTCTTGGGCACCGAGGCGAGCCCACCCACCACGCGGCGGTCGAGGATGAAGTCGGCATCGACGAGATGGCTGAACGAACCGGCACTGGCTGACATCTGCACAGCCTGCAAGGCCGAGAAGGAGTACGCCGGCTTGGTCAGCATGGCCGGGCCGATGTAGAGCGCGACGTTGTCGCGCGCCTCCACGTCGTCGGTCTGCTGCTCGAGCCACTGGGCGAAAGTCAGGCGATCCAGCGCGGCCGCCTCTGGGTGCTCCCACGGGCGGTCCGGGTCCATCGCCGCGGCAAGAGCGTCCAGCTTCTCGATCAGCTCATCGATGGCTGCCGACGTCTCGGCCGGAACCGGCAGGTCCTCGCCGGTGAAGCGCTTGGCCTCCCCCGCGGCGGTGACATAGAGCGACTCGCCTTCGCGGTACCGCGCATACGTTTCGAGGCCCAGCTCCTCGACCATGGCGCTCAGCGCCGTCTGGTCGGGCGAGATCCATTGCCCGCCGATCTCGAACTCCGAGTCGCCATGCCGCTCGGTACGCAATCGGCCGCCGACGCGATCCCGAGCCTCGAGGACCAAGACGTCCTGTCCGGCCTGGGCCAAACGCCACGCGGCCGTCAAGCCGGTTACGCCGGCGCCCACTACGACCGTGTCAACCATGTCGCCTCCCGGCGGTCAGCGTAGCCGCGACTCGAGGCCGTCGAGAGCTTCCCGAGCCGCCCGCTCACCGGCTTCGGCCGCACCCTCCATATAGCCGCTCCATTCCACCGCGGTCTCCGTCGCGGCCCACGAGATCGGCCCCACCGGTGCGGACAGAGCCTCCCCGAAGTGGATCCAGCCGCAGGGCCCCGGGTTCGCGTTGTAGCAACCCCGTGTCCACTCCTTGTCGGCCCAGCCGCCTTCGACGATGAGTTCCGGCTTCGCCGCACGCGGGCCGAAATGGCGCGCCAACTCGTCACGGAATGCCTCGTGTCGACGCTCTGCCGGCCAACGACCTTCGATCCGGGCGTTCTCGGCTTCCAGGAACCCCAGGAGAATTCCCGGCCCACCGGCCTCCATGCAGGTGTCGTTGGTCATGCGAGCCGGACCGAGTGTGCTGATCAGCTGGCCGTTGAGACCATCAGCGCGCCAGAACGGCTCGTCGTAGATCGCGAACATCTTGTGCGCCGAGGCCTGCGGCATGCGTTGGGTGAGCTGGTCACGCTGCCCGGACAGCGGCGGGTCGTACATGATGCGCCCGGCGAGCGTGGGCGCCAGCGCCACGATGACTCGACGTCCACGAGCCACCAGCCCGCCTCGACAGGTCACGGTCACGCTGGGGGTACCTCCCGCTTGCGGGGGAGCGTCGGAATACTCGATCGACTGCACCGGCGAGTTCAGGAGGAGCCGTTCGCCGAGTTGAGCCGCCAGCCGTTCCGGAATCTGTGACGTACCGCCGACAAAGCGTAGGGATTGCGCACCACCCTCGGACTCCGCGAGCAGGTCGGCGGTGACGCCGCAGGTGACGATGTTCACCAGCAGCCCGAGCAGCGAGACCTCCTCAATGGGCACCGCCAGGATGCCGGAGGTGCAGATCTCCAGCAGGCTGTAGCCGACCGGCGACAAGCCCTGCTCGCCAAACCATTGCCGGACGGTGATGCGGTCCCATTCGTCGGCGTGGGGCGCGGCCCACGGCTCCGCCGCTGACACCGAAGCCGCCATCGCGTCGAGCTTCCGCAGGACGTCGTCCACCGCGGCGACGTCCTGCGCGTGGGCTGCGCGGAAGGCGGCTTCTCGCATCACCGACCCGCCGAGTTCGTACGAGGTTTCACCTTCCTCGAACTGGTCATACAGCCCGACGCCAAGGTCGGCGGCCAGCGCCCGCATGCGGTGGTGGGTCTCACCGATCCACTGGGCGCCCAGTTCGATGAACACGCCGGGCAGTGGCTCTTCGGTCAGGATGCGACCCCCGACCCGATCGGCGGCCTCAAGCACCAACGGCTCCCGCCCGTCGGCGAGAACCTTCCTGGCCGCCACCAAACCTGAAATGCCGGCGCCCACCACGATGACGTCGGCCTCGCGCACTGCGCTCATGAGTCGAACCCCAATCCCATCCGATCGAGCGTGCGCAGCCACAGGTTGCGCCGGCCCTGGTTCCGGTCTGCCTGCTCGATCGACTTCTTGGTCGCCATGATCGCGGCGTAGCGGAGCGGCTCGGGCGGGAAGGGCAATGGCTTGCTTCGAACGAATTCCAGCTCGGTCCGCTCGTTGCGGACGCCGTCGACCAGATCGAGCATGACGCGGGCGCCGAATCGGCTGGCGCCGACACCGAGGCCGGTGTAGCCCGCCACGTAGGCGAGCCGACCTTGGTAGGCCTGTCCCCAGAACGAGGTGAACCGACTGCAGGCGTCGATGGCACCGCCCCAGCGGTGCGTGAATGACAAGCCCTCCAACTGCGGGAAGGTCGCGAAGAACTGCTCGGCGAGCAGTGCGTAGGTCGCCGGCCGGTGGTCGTACTCGGGTCGCACCTTGCTGCCGTAGTAGTAGACGGCGTCGTAGCCACCCCACAGGATGCGGTTGTCGGCGGTGAGCCGGTAGTAATGGAACTGGTTGGCCGTGTCGGCAAGACCCTGCCGCCCCTCCCACCCGACCGACCGCAGCTGCTCATCGGACAACGGCTCGGTGACCAGCACGTAGTCATACACCGGCGCGATGTAGTGCTTCAGCCGCTTGAGCAGGCCGGTGAAGACGTTCGTCCCGAGGACGACCTTCGGCGCGCGCACCGACCCGTGCGCGGTCCGCACCCTCAGGTGCGCGCCGTCTCTCTCGATCCTGA
>DATFFJ010000098.1:0-2767 GCA_035250065.1 Aeromicrobium sp.
CTACGACACAGATTTGCTGGACACTTTGTCGCAGCGGGTCATGGTGGGCGACGGCGCCATGGGCACCCAGCTGCAGGCTGCCGATCTGACGCTCGACGACTTCAACAACCTCGAGGGCTGCAACGAGATCCTCAACGAGACCCGGCCGGACGTCATCGAGACGATCCATCGCCACTACTTCGAGGCCGGCGCCGACGCGGTCGAGACCAACACCTTCGGCTGCAACCTGTCCAATCTCGGCGACTACGACATCGCGGACAAGATCCGCGACCTGGCGCATAAGGGCACTGCCATCGCGCGCCGCGTCGCCGACGAGATGAGCACGCCCGACCGCAGGCGGTATGTGCTGGGCTCGGTGGGTCCTGGCACGAAGCTGCCCACGCTGGGCCACACCGAGTACGCGGTGATCCGCGACGCGTATGCGGAAGCAGCGCTCGGGATGCTGGACGGCGGCGCCGACGCCATCCTGGTCGAAACCTGCCAGGACTTGTTGCAGTTGAAGGCTGCGGTGCTCGGATCGCGCCGGGCGATGGCCCAGTTCGGCCGTCACATCCCGGTCATCGCCCACGTCACCGTCGAAACGACCGGCACCATGCTGCTCGGTAGCGAGATCGGCGCGGCGCTGACGGCGGTCGAGCCACTCGGCGTCGACATGATCGGGCTGAATTGCGCGACCGGACCCGCCGAGATGAGCGAGCACCTGCGCTATCTGTCGCAGCATGCCCGTATCCCGGTATCGGTGATGCCCAACGCCGGTCTGCCCGTGCTTGGCGCCACTGGCGCCGAATATCCGTTGCTGCCAGACGAACTCGCCGAAGCACTGTCGGGCTTCGTTTCCCAGTACGGGCTTGCGCTCGTCGGCGGTTGCTGCGGCACCACACCCGAACACATCCGCAGGGTCGCCGAGGCCATTCCCAATGTTGAACGGGCGCAGCGCACGATCACCTATGAACCTGCGGTGGCATCGCTTTATTCGTCGACGCCGTTCGCCCAGGACGCGTCGGTGCTAATGATCGGTGAGCGGACGAACGCCAACGGCTCCAAGGCTTTCCGCGAGGCGATGATCGCCGAGGACTGGCAGAAGTGCCTGGACATCGCCAAGGACCAGACTCGCGACGGCGCGCACCTGCTGGATCTGTGCGTGGACTACGTGGGCCGCGACGGCGTCGCGGACATGAACGCGGTAGCCAGCCGGCTGGCCACCGCCTCGACGCTGCCGATCATGCTGGATTCCACCGAAACCCCGGTGCTGAAGGCGGGTTTGGAGCATCTCGGCGGCCGGTGCGCGGTCAACTCCGTGAACTACGAGGACGGCGACGGACCCGAGTCGCGGTTCCACAAAACGATGGAACTGGTCGCCGAGCACGGCGCGGCGGTGGTGGCGCTGACCATCGACGAGGAAGGCCAGGCCCGTACCGCCGAGAAGAAGGTCGAGATCGCCGAGCGATTGATCGCCGACATCACCGGTAACTGGGGTGTGGACGAGTCGTCGATCCTGATCGACACACTGACATTCACGATCTGCACCGGGCAGGAAGAGTCGCGCCGCGACGGCATCGAGACCATCGAGGCCATCCGGCTTCTGAAGCGCAAGCACCCGGATGTCCAAACGACACTGGGGCTTTCGAACATCTCGTTCGGCCTCAACCCGGCCGCGCGGCAGGTGCTCAACTCGGTCTTCCTGCACGAGTGCCAGGAGGCCGGACTGGATTCGGCGATCGTGCACGCATCGAAGATCTTGCCCATGAACAGGATCGATGAGAAGCAGCGCGAGGCCGCGCTCGATCTCGTGTATGACCGCCGGCGTGAGGGTTACGACCCGCTGCAGGAACTGATGGGAATGTTCGAGGGCGTGTCGGCGGCGTCGTCGAAGGAGTCGCGTGCCGCCGAACTCGCGAAGCTGCCCTTGCTGGAACGGCTGGCGCGGCGCATCGTCGACGGCGAACGCAACGGCCTGGAGGCCGACCTTGACGAGGCGATGACACAGAAGCCGCCGCTGAGCATCATCAACGACGACCTGCTCGCCGGCATGAAGACCGTCGGCGAGCTGTTCGGTTCCGGCCAGATGCAGCTGCCGTTCGTGCTGCAATCCGCAGAGGTGATGAAAACCGCTGTGGCCTACCTGGAACCGCACATGGAGAAGGCCGAGGACGACTCGGGCAAGGGCCGCATCGTGCTGGCAACGGTCAAGGGCGACGTGCACGACATCGGCAAGAACCTCGTCGACATCATCTTGACGAACAACGGCTACGAGGTCGTCAACATCGGCATCAAGCAGCCGATCACCAACATCCTCGAGGTGGCACAGGACAAGAGCGCCGACGTGGTCGGGATGTCGGGGCTGCTGGTGAAGTCCACTGTGGTGATGAAGGAAAACCTGCAGGAGATGAACAGCCGCGGGGTGGCCGACCGGTTCCCGGTGCTGCTTGGCGGCGCGGCGTTGACGCGCAGCTACGTGGAGAACGATCTCGCCGAGGTGTACGAGGGCGAAGTGCATTACGCACGTGACGCGTTCGAGGGCCTCAAGCTGATGGACGTCATCATGAGCTCCAAGCGGGGCGACAAGGTCGACACAGACAGCCCGGAGGCGATCGCGGCACGAGAAAAGGAAGCCGAACGCAAGGCCCGCCACGAGCGCTCGAAACGCATTGCCGCCGAACGCAAGGCCAAGGAAGCGCCGGTCGAGGTGCCCGAGCGCTCCGACGTCGCCGCCGATGTCGAGGTGCCTGTCCCGCCGTTCTGGGGCGCGCGCGTGGTCAAGGGTGTC
>DATFFJ010000099.1:0-19474 GCA_035250065.1 Aeromicrobium sp.
TGGCGATCGTCGCGTCACTCCTCGAGGTGCTGGTCCAACTCGAAACGCCCCCCGGGCCCGACGAGGCAAAGATCGTCCAAGCCCTCGACGACACGTTGTCCGGCACCCGTGACTTGCTTCGCGCGGCGGTCGACGCGGATCCGTCGCAGCGCCGCATGTGGCACTTGGTCTCCTTTCTGGCTGCCACCGTCCGCGGGATCGTCGCTGACGGGTTCGCGAGCGATCCGGACGGTTTTCGACGAGCCAATGAGGAGGACTTCCTCGACTGGGCTGTGCGGCACGGCGCCGATCCCGCCGTGAGTGAGTTCGCATTCATCCGCGGTCTGTACGACCTCGTGTTCGCCGAGGACGGTGCATCGCGATCCGAGCGCGGGGTAGGTGCCGGGACGGCGATCGCGGCGACCATGAAGATGTTCTTCGAGTACCGAGGAGCGATCTTCTGGAAGATGGCCGCGGGAATGGGCGAAATCGTGTTTGCCCCGCTTCATCAGGCGCTCGTCGCCCGCGGTGTGCGTATCGAGTACTTCCATCGGATCGACGACGTGGAACCGAGCGCCGATGGGATGAACGTCGAGGCCATCACGATGGGGCGCCAGGTCGCCCTCAAGGAGAGCGTCGATCAGTACGACCCGCTGATCAGGGTGCGTGGGCTGCCATGCTTCGCCGATCGGCCGTTGCTTGATCAGCTCGATGTGGATCCGGCGGTGGTGGACGAGCCACTCGAGTCGTTCGGGTGCACATGGCCTGATGCCGAACAGCGAGTCCTTCGACACGGGGTGGATTTCGACGTGGTGGTGCTCGCGGTCCCGGTGGACATGATTCGCATCGTCGGGCCGAAACTTGCCGCGGCGTCGCCGGGGCTCGCCCGGATGCTCACCCATCTGCGTACAACGGCCACGGTCGCCCTGCAGTTGTGGCTGCGTGAGGACGAGCCGACGCTCGGGTGGGGCAGGCCGGGCATGACCGTCAGCGCATTCGAGCGTCCATTGAGCACGTGGGCGTCGATGCCTCAGCTCATCGCCGTCGAGGACTGGCCGGATGCTTCCCGCCCGGGCTCGATCGCCTACTTCTGCGGTGGCGTCGACGCGCCGTGGCCGCCGGATCGACCCTGGCCGGAGTACCTTCGGCGGCACCTCGACGAGGCCCGTTCCACCGCCGCACGATTCATGGAGCACGACCTCTCGCACCTTCTGCCCGGCGTTCGGGACGCCAACGGCTTCAGGTGGGAGCTGTTGTGCGGTTGGGACGGCAGCACTGATCCACTGGATTCACAGTTCGTCCGGGTCAACGTCGATCCATCGGATCGCTACGTGCTGTGCGTTCCCGGCAGCGACCAGCATCGCCTCCGCGCCGACGAGAGCGGGTTCGACAACCTGTATCTCGCCGGGGATTGGACTGACAACGGCATCAACGCTGGATGCATCGAGGCTGCCGTGTTGTCCGGCCTGCAGGCGGCCAACGCGATCCTGGGACGCTCCCGCCATCACCGGATCACCGGGATGCTGCCGGTCTAGCGCCTGGCGCTTACGAATAGGTGACGCCGGTTGCGTGGAGGGGGCAGTAGCCGTACGGGTTCTTGACGAGGTACTGCTGGTGGTAGTCCTCGGCGTAGTAGTACGCCTCCAGCGGCTTGATGGACGTGGTGATCGTGCCGTACCCGGCAGCCGTCATCTGCTGCTGGTAGTGGTCCCGTGACGCTTCGGCCTCAGCCTGCTGTTCCGGCGTCGTCGTGAGGATGAGCGAGCGGTACTGGCTTCCGCGGTCATTCCCCTGGCGCATGCCTTGGGTGGGGTCGTGATTCTCCCAGAAGATCCGCAGCAGATCCTGGTAGGTGACGACGCTGGGGTCGAAGATGATGCGCACGACCTCCGCGTGGCCGGTGCGGCCGGTGCAGACCTCCTCATAGGTCGGATTCGGCGTGATGCCGCCGGCGTAGCCCACCGACGTCGACCACACGCCGGGGATCTCCCAGAACGTCTTCTCCTCGCCCCAGAAGCAGCCCAGCCCGAAGATGGCCACCTCGAAGCCGGCCGGCGGCTCGGCCTCGATCGGATTGCCAAGCACGAGGTGGCGCGTGCCGACGGGAAACGGCCGCGCGGCCCGGCCCGGCAGCGCCGAGTCGGCGTCGGGAAGTGTGCTCTTGTCAGTGCCGAAGAATCCCATGTCGGTCATCCTCTCTCACGGGCTCAATCGCCCGTAGGCTCGGGACGTGAGCACGCGGCCCAGCTACATCCCGTCTGGGATCGACGTCGCCGCCGCTTGGTCATGGCGACTGCTCCTGATCGCCGGCGCGAGCGCGTTGGGCATCTGGCTGCTCCGGTATTTCTCCGAAGTCACGATCCCGATTGCGGTGGCCGTGCTTCTGACCGCCTTGTCGGCCGGTGCCGTCAACTGGCTCAGTCGACACAGGGTACCGCGGCTGGTAGCGACGTTCATCGTCGTGATCGCGATCTTCGCCGTCCTGTTGGGCCTGCTGACGTTGGTCGGGCAGCAGCTCGCCAGTCAGCTCGACGAGCTGAAGGCCAGCGTCGTCGAGGGCATCTCGCAGATGCAGGACTGGGCTCGCACGGGTCCACTCGGCCTCAGCGACGCGCAACTGCAGACGTGGATCGATCAAGCCAAGGCAGCGATCTCGTCCAGCGACACATCCCTCGTGGAGCGGGTGACGGAGGTTGGCCTACAGATCGGCCATCTCGTCGCCGGATTCTTCATCACGCTCTTTGCGACCTTCTTCTTCCTCTACGAAGGCGACCGGATCTGGAGCTGGATCGTCGTGCTCTTCCCCCACGCTTCGCGTGACCGGGTCAACTCGTCGGGACACACGGCTTGGGGCTCGCTGACGGCGTTCGTGCGGGCCACGGTCGTCGTCGCGCTGGCCGACGCGCTCGGCGTCATGGTGGCGGCGTGGATCTTGGGGGTCCCGCTCACGTTTGCGATCGGCGTCCTTGTGTTCCTCGGAGCGTTCATCCCGATCATCGGTGCGCTGATCGCCGGCTCGGTGGCGGTGCTCGTGGCGTTGGTCGCTCAAGGGTGGTGGGTGGCGCTGTTCATGCTCATTGCCGTGGTCATCGTCCAGCAAACCGAATCCCATGTTCTGCAGCCGTTCTTGATGGGCAAGCTCGTCCGCCTCCATCCGTTGGCCATCATCATCGCGATCGCGGCCGGCGTCGTCGTGGCCGGAATCGTGGGCGCCCTCATTGCCGTCCCGTTGGCGGCGTGCCTCAACGACGTCGTGCGGCACCTGGCCGCGGAAGCCCAGGAGTTCCAAAGCGACCCGGAGGACCCGGCGCCGATCGGTGGGGCTTAGACAGCAACGGCCCCGATCAGAACGGTCCCGATCAGAACGGCACTGCGTCGACGATCTCGACGGTGATGGTCTTGCCGGTTGGCGTTTCATACGAGGCCTTGTCGCCGACGCTCTTGCCGCCGATGGCCTCGCCCAGCGGTGACGTGGGGGAGTAGACGTCGAGGTCGACCGCGCTGTCGAGCGAGAGCAGCTCCCGTGATCCCAGCAGGAACGTCTCGGTGTCGGAGTCTCCCTCGAACCGGATGGTCACCTTCATGCCGGCTTCGACCAAGCCGTCGTCGGCTGGCTTCTCACCGATCTGGGCGCGCCGCAGTCGGTCCTCAAGCTGGCGGATCCGGGCTTCGTTCTTGCCCTGTTCCTCCCGCGCGGCGTGGTAGCCGCCGTTCTCGCTGAGGTCGCCCTCCTCGCGGGCTTGGGCGATCTTCGCAGTGATGCTTGCGCGGACCTCGCCGCGCAGGAGGTCGAGTTCCTCCTGCAGGCGTTCGTACGCTTCCTGGGTGACCCAGATTGCCTCGCTGGGCGATACATCCTGTGTCATGACTGCTCCTCACAACATGGGGCAAGAACGTGCCACACCCCAGGTGATTCCACCCGGGGCGAAATACCTACTTTAGCAAGTCACCGATGGGGGCGACAGCCCCGCAGGACTCCGTTCACCGCCCGACGCTCGGTCATGATGACTGCCTTGATGCGGGTGTTCTCCTTCGTGCCGGGAGGAACGGCGACGGTCCGCTCGCCGACGACGGAGTGGTCGTCGGCCTGTGCGAAGACGGTGCATTCGACTGCGAGTGGTTCCGGCCGGTAGATGTCGAGCGTCACCTGCACACGGTGGTCGTCCACCACGTCGTAACCCCAGAGGACGCCGTGGACTGGTCGTGGCTGGAATGCCACCCACGCCGCCCACGCGACTGCGCCGGCGATGCCGAGCGCGGCGATCGCCGGCCAGATCCACCGTCGCGGAGTTCGGCGTCCATACCGAGCGTCCAGATCTGACATGGCCTCATTCTGGCCCCCGTTAGGCTGGCCACGTGATCGCACTCCTGGCTGCTGCGAATCCGCCGATCGACTGGCGCAACGCCGAGCCCGGCTTCACAGCGCTGATCGTGGTCGGAGTCCTGTTCGTTGCGGTCGCCCTGCTGTGGCGATCCTTCCTCAAGCACGCCAAGAAGGCCCGGGAGCCTTGGGAGGGCGAGGAGGAGAACAACGGCGGACCCGGCACGGCATGAGTCGGTTTGAGCGATCGCTCGCGTCGCGCCAGGTCGGCTGACATCCTTCGGCTATGAACGCCAGGCGGATGCTGGGTGTCGGCTTGACGCCGATGGAAACCAGGCGAGAGGTCGTGCTCCACGTCGCGCGACGAGCCGAGGAGCTCGGGTACGACATGTTCACACTCGCCGAGGGCTGGGGCCACGACGCCGGCGTCCTGCTGGCCGAGGTGGCGTCGCGAACCAACCGCATCCGCATCGGCACTGGTGTACTGAACGTGTGGGGCCGCTCGCCCGCGACGATTGCAATGCTGGCCACGAGCCTGGCCGAGACGTCCGGCGGGCGCTTCTCCCTCGGGCTCGGCGCCGGGAGCCCGCCTTTGGCCGAGGGCTTCCACGACGTGCCCTTCGTCGGGCCGGCGACGAAATTGGCCGATGTGACGCGCCAGGTCCGGCGACTCCTGGCCGGCAACCGGATCGAGCAGTCCCGGCCCAGTGAGATTCGGCCGCTGAAACTCGCCCTGTCGCCCAAGTCCGACATTCCGCTCTACCTGGCGGCACTCGGACCCGGATCCACGCGGACGGCCGGAGAACTGGCCGACGGATGGATGCCCTTCCTCCTGCCGGCCTCGGGCCTGGCCACGAGCATCGACCTCCTGGAGCAGGGCGCGACGGCTGTCGGTCGTCCGCGGCCGCAGGTTGCGCCGAACCTGCCGGTGGCCGTCTCCGCCGATCCGGCCGAATCGCTCGGGATCGCGTCGTGGTGGGTGGCCTTCTACTTGATCAGCATGGGCCCGCTGTACCGCGACACACTGCGGCGACTCGGCCATGGAGGCGCCGTGGACGAGGTCCTGGCAGCCAACCCGACGCCTGGGACCTTCGTGGTGCCCTCCAGCGCCATGGGCCTGCTGGAGGAGCTGACGGTGTCGGGAAGTCCGGAGGAAGCACGGGCCGCCTTGGACACGTGGTACTCGGCCGGCGCGGAGCTGCCGATCCTCGTCCTTCCTCCGGGGCGAGACCTGGCAACGCTGGACTTCATGCTGGAAGCGCTGCGCCCCGGGTCGTGAACGTGGGCTGCGGTTCGCGGCCGCAACCGTCACGGGGGCACGGGCTAGCGTGGGGACCGTGGTCAACCGCCTGGCCGAGTCAACGAGCCCGTACCTGCTCCAGCACGCCGACAATCCGGTCGACTGGTACGAGTGGGGTGACGAGGCATTCGCGCTGGCAAAGTCGCTGGATCGTCCCGTCCTGCTGAGCGTCGGGTACGCCGCGTGCCACTGGTGCCATGTCATGGCCCACGAGTCCTTCGAGGATCCCGTCACGGCGGCCTACATGAACGACCACTTCGTCAACGTGAAGGTCGATCGCGAGGAGCGACCGGATGTCGATGCGGTCTACATGCAGGCGACGCAGGCGATGACCGGTCACGGCGGATGGCCGATGACGTGCGTGCTGACCCCGGACGGCGAGCCGTTCTTCGCCGGGACGTACTTCCCCCCGGAGCCGCAGCAAGGTATGCCCGCCTTCACGCAGGTTCTGCAGGCGCTCGCCGAGGCGTGGCGGACGCGTCGCGCCGACGTGCTCGGTGCCAGTCGTGAGGCGGTCGAGCACCTGCGCACAAGGTCGGCGATCTCGTCGACCGCCGTCGACGCCGACGCGCTCGATGCCGCCGCGGAACTGCTGGCCACCCAGTTCGACGACATCGCCGGCGGCTTCGGCGGGTCTCCGAAGTTCCCGCCGACCATGGTGTTGGAGTTCCTGCTCCGTCAGCATTCGCGGACGGGCGACGAACGGTCCCTCGCCATGGCTCGTCGGACGGCCGATTCGATGGCGCGCGGCGGGATCTACGACCAGCTCGGCGGCGGGTTCGCTCGGTACAGCGTCGACCGGTTTTGGCGCGTCCCGCACTTCGAGAAGATGCTCTACGACAATGCGCAGCTGGTGCGGTTCTACCTGCATGTGGGGGACGAGCGCATCGCTCGCGAGACGGCAGACTTCCTGCTGGCCGAGCTCGCCACCGCCGAAGGGGGGTTCGCCTCGGCGCTCGACGCCGACAGTGCCGACGAGCAGGGGCACGTCCACGAAGGGGCCTTCTACGTCTGGAACCGGGAGCAGCTGACTGAAGTGTTGGGCGCCGAAGACGGCCAGTGGGCGGCGGATCTCCTCAGTGTCACGCCGGAGGGCACGTTCGAGCGCGGGTTGTCGACCCTGCAGCTCCCAGCCGATCCCGATGATCCGGAGCGGTGGGCGGACATCCGCGCTCGGCTGCTCGAGGTCCGCGCCGAGCGCACTCGTCCGGCGCGGGACGACAAGGTCGTGGCGGCGTGGAACGGCTTGACGATCACGGCCCTGGCCGAGGCTTCGGTCGTCCTCGACGACCCCCGCTACGCCGAGGCCGCGGTCGCCGCGGCCGAGTTGCTGGTGACCGTCCACGGTGCCGGCACCGACGCCTTCGTCCGTACGTCTCGAGACGGTGCCGCCGGCCGGTCCGCAGCGGTCCTGGAGGACCACGGGTGTGTCGCCGAGGCCTTCCTCGCCGTACTCGGCATCACCGGCGACGCCGTGTGGCTCGGGCGCGCGCAGGCCGTCCTGGATCGCGCCCTGGAGCATTTCGCCGACGGTGAGGGAGGGTTCTTCGACACCGCCGACGATGCCGAGGAACTGGTCGTGCGGCCCCAGGACCCGTCCGACAACGCGCACCCGTCGGGCACGTCGGCTCTGCTGCACGCGCTCGTCGCCTTCGCCGCCCTGACCGGTGAGCACCGCTATCGCGATGCGGCCGAGGTGGCACTCGGCCGACTCTCAACCTTGATCGAGCGGGCGCCGAGGTTCGCCGGATGGTCGATGGCGGCCGCGGAGGCCATGCTGGCCGGTCCGCTCGAGGTCGCGATCGTCGGCTCGGACGGGCGCGAGCGACAGGAGCTGCACCGAGCGGCGCTGGCACTCGATGGCGGCGCCGTCGTCGTGGCCGGAGAGCCTGGGCTGGACATTCCGCTCTTCCGAGACCGCACCGAGATCGACGGCAAGCCGGCCGCCTACGTCTGCCGCAACTTTGTCTGCGATCTGCCGGTCACGGAACCACGAAGTCTCGGTAGGCCAAGAGGCTGATGCCCACGTAGTGCACGACGAACGCCGCAATGGTCAGCGCGTGGAAGACCTCGTGGAAGCCGAACCAGCGCGGTGACGGATCCGGCCACTTGAAGCCGTAGACCAGCGCGCCGATCGTGTAGAGGCCGCCGCCGACGATCATGAGAACCAGGACGTCGGTCGGCGATCGCCGGACGAACTCGCCGGCATAGATGACGGCAGCCCAGCCCAAGAGCAGATAGAGCGGGACGTAGAGCCAGCGCGGAGCCGCCAACCAGAAGATGCGGAAGAGGACGCCGAGCAGTGCGCCGCCCCAGACGAGCGAGAGCATGATCGCGGCGTGTGTCGGCGTCAGCAGCAGGAGGGCGAACGGCGTGTACGAGCCGGCGATCAGGATGAAGATGTTGGCGTGGTCGAACCGCTTCCAGATCGTCTTGGCGCGATCGCCCCAGCGTCCGGTGTGGTAGACCGCGCTCACGCCGAAGAGGAGCACCGCCGAGAACATGAACACGGCGGCGCCGGCCCGGACACGCACGCTTTCCGCCAGGACGAGAAGGACGAGGAAGGAGAAGAATGCCAGCGGCGCGATCGCGGCGTGCAGCCAGCCGCGTAGCTTCGGCTTGAGCTCGGTGACGGCATCACGCAGAGAGTCGGGCAGGGGCGTCGACATGTGATGAACTTAGCGCCATGGGATTTGGCGACCTGCTCTACGGCGCGTACGAACGCCGGCTCGAACGTGAGCTTCGTCCCGAGCAGATGCCGCACCACGTCGGCGCCATCGTCGACGGCAACCGGCGATGGGCCAAGGACGCCGGCACCGACCTGAGCGAGGGCTACGCGGCCGGCGCGGCGAAGGTCGACGAGTTCCTCGGCTGGTGCCATGACCTGGGCGTGGGGACAGTCACGTTCTGGGTTCTGTCCACCGACAACCTGCAGCGCCCGCCAGACGAGCTGGTGAGCATCCTCGATGCGGTCGAGGCGCTGGTCGACCGATTGGCCGACGACGGACGCTGGCGGCTGACTCTGATGGGCAGTCTGGAACTGCTGCCGGACGAGTCTGTGATCCGGCTGAAGGAGGCTTCCGAGCGTACGGCCGACAACACCGCGATGCGGGTGAACGTCTGCGTCGGCTACGGGGGACGCCAGGAGCTCACCGACGCCATCCGCTCCCTGCTTCTGGAGAAGGCCGCTGAGGGGCTCGACCTGGAGGAGGTTGCCCACACGCTGGAAGTCGACGACATCGCCGAGCACCTCTACACGAAGGGCCAGCCCGACCCCGATCTGGTCATCCGAACCTCCGGTGAGCAGCGGCTTTCCGGGTTCCTGCTGTGGCAGAGCGTGCACTCGGAGTTCTACTTCAGTGACGTCCTGTGGCCTGCCTTCCGCAAGGTTGACCTGCTCCGCGCCTTCCGTTCGTATGCGGCGCGTCACCGGAGATTCGGAAAGTAGTCGATTTTCGAGGCGACGGTATGGGCGTGTCGATGCCTGCGCTGACGCTCGCGAACCTTAGTTTCGAAGTGTGTTGATGCTCGCCCCTGAGCCCGACTGCCCCGATCGCCAGAACGACTGACTGTGGGCTCGCGCAGGGCGCGCGCGGGCCGCCGAGGAGACATCCGTGCCGGTGAAGACCCCATCCCCACGCACTTACGTTCTCGACACCAGCGTTCTTCTGGCCGATCCCGCCGCGATGTCACGGTTCGACGAGCACGAGGTCGTCATCCCGGTCGTCGTCATCACGGAGCTGGAGGCCAAGCGGCATCATCCCGAGCTTGGCTATTTCGCCCGCACGGCACTCCGTTTCCTGGACGACCTGCGGATCAAGCATGGGAGTCTGGCTGCGCCAGTCCCGATCGGTGACAACGGCGGGTCACTCCGGGTCGAGCTCAACCACACGAGCGTCGACTCGCTGCCGGCCGGCTTCCGGCTCGGCGACAACGACACGCGCATCCTGTCCGTCGCGCGCAACCTGGCCAACGAGGGACACGACGTCACGCTGGTGTCCAAAGACCTGCCGATGCGGGTCAAGGCATCGGCCGTGGGGCTCGCTGCCGAAGAGCCGCGGGCTGAGCTTCCGGTCGAGTCGGGGTGGACCGGGATGGCCGAGGTCGAGGTCGAGAGCGTCGACCTCGACGAGCTGTATGAGTCCGGGACCCTCGACCTGGCCGAGGCTCGCGACCTTCCATGCCACACGGGGTTGGTGCTCATCTCGGACAAGGGGAGTGGGCTCGGGCGTATCACTCCCGACAAGCAGGTCCAGCTCGTGCGCGGCGACCGCGACGCGTTCGGCATCCACGGCCGCTCTGCCGAACAGCGGGTGGCGCTGGACCTGCTGCTCGATCCTGAGATCGGCATCGTGTCGCTGGGCGGCCGTGCCGGCACCGGCAAGTCCGCGCTGGCCATCTGCGCTGGTTTGGAAGCGGTCATGGAGCGGGGGCAGCACCGCAAGGTGGTGGTCTTCCGCCCGCTGTACGCCGTCGGTGGCCAAGAGCTGGGGTATCTGCCCGGCAGCGAGTCCGAAAAGATGGGGCCGTGGGCGCAGGCCGTCTTCGACACCTTGGGCGCGGTCACGACCACGCCGGTCATCGAGGAGATTCTCGACCGGGGCATGCTCGAGGTCCTGCCGCTGACACACATCCGGGGGCGTTCCCTGCACGATGCATTCGTCATCGTCGACGAGGCACAGTCCTTGGAACGCAACGTGCTGTTGACCGTGCTGTCCCGCATCGGCGCCAACTCGAAGGTCGTCCTCACGCACGATGTCGCACAGCGCGACAACCTGCGGGTTGGCCGCCATGACGGCGTCGTGGCCGTGGTCGAACGGCTCAAGGGACATCCCTTGTTCGCGCACGTCACCTTGACCCGGTCTGAGCGGTCGCCGATCGCGGCTCTCGTAACCGAAATGTTGGAGGACGTAGCCCTCTGATCTGGGCTTCCGAGCACCACTGATGTGGCAAAGTTGCGCCGGTGAGAACGCGGAATTTTGTCCTGTTTGTTCTCGCACTCACTCTCGCTGCATCGCTGGCCGGGTGCGGGGGTAACCAGACCAAGACGCTGACCTGGTGGACCCTGCCTGACCGCGTCGGCGAGGAGGCCTTGGCCCGGCAGTGCAGCGATGTGGGCGGCGGTTACCGCATCGAAGTTCACGTGCTCCCGGCCTTGCTCAAGGACCGGCGAGCCGACCTCGTGCGCCGGCTGTCCGCCGGCGACGACGACATCGACATCCTCACGCTGGACTCGGCGCTGACCTCCGAGTTCGCCGCCGCCAAGTTCTTGGCACCGCTGCCGAAGGCGCTCTCCTCCGATCTCGGGATCATCCCCACCGCAGCTGCGTCGGCGTCCTACCGCAACAAGCTGGTCGCCGTGCCGTGGTGGGTCGACCCGCAACTGCTCTGGTATCGCGGCGCATCGGCTGAGCGGGCCGGCATCGACACCACTCGGCCCGTGTCCTGGGATGCCCTGCTGGCTGGCGCGGATCGCATTCGCGCATCAGTGCAGATCGACAACGCCGACGGCACCGGGGTCAGCGACTGGGTCGTCGGCCTCGTCACGGAGGCCGGCGGACGGGTGCTGACCGGTTCGGGGCGCAAGCCGAAGGTTGGCCTGAATTCCGACGCCGGACGCGTCGCGGCAGGTCTTGTCCAGTTCTACATGTCCTCCGGCCTGGGCGACGGCCCATCGGACCGCGCGCTGGCGGAGTTTGCCGGCACGCGCGGTGCGTTCCTGGTGGCGCGCGCGTCGGCACGGACGGCCCGTGAAGTCGTGGCCGTCGCCGCCGACATGCGGCCGGTCCGCTACCCAGTGATCGGCGCATCCAGCAAGTCTCCGATGGCCGCTGCTGCCTTGGCCGTGCCGGCATCGTCAGACAATCGCAAGGCAGCGTTCGCGGCCGTCAAGTGTTTGACGTCCAGGGAGGCACAGGCCGAGATCATGGTGAACTCGGGCCGGGGCGCCGCACACTCCTCCGTCTACTCCGAGGCCAACGTGACTCGAGTGGTTCCCTATGCCCAAACTCTGCTGGCGGCAGCGCGCGGCGGGGTCACTGCGCCGTCGACGCCGTACTGGCACCTTGCTGAGAAGGCGATCACGTTGGCGTGGACGCCGCTGTCGGCTGTGGCGCCCGGCCACACGCCCAGGGAATCGGCAGAGGCCGTCACCAGCCTGGTCAGTGGAGGCCTGCGATGACGGACTCCGTGAAGGGCCCGAACCCGGATGAGACGCCCGACAAGGCGGACGCGTCCGTGCCTGACCCTGACGCCTTGGAGGAGGCGGTGAAGGCGGCGCTGGACGAACTCGAGGCGAAGCTCGACCGGATGGCGGCGGGCACCGAACGTCAGGAGGTCGCCGAGGCCCCGGCCGACGCAGACGAAGCCGACGAGGAGATCGACGACGCCGAGGACGAGGAGTCCGACGAGATCGACGACGTCGCGGACGACGAAGACGAGGAGTTCAAGGACGACGAGAACTTCGAGGACGACGAAGACTTCGAGGACGACGACGAGGACTTCGAGGACGACGACGAGGACTTCGAGGACGACGAGGACGACGAGGGCGAGTATGCGGAAGCCGTGCCACGCCCGAAGAAGGTGCGTCGGACCCGCAAGCGCTCCTACGCCCCGGCTGGCCGGGTCGAGCACAACCCTTGGGTCTTCCTCGGCCCCCTTGTCGCTGTTCTCACCATCCTCACCGTCCTGCCCCTCGCCCGGCTGATCTTCGACTCGCTATTCGAGCGCTCGCTCACCGCGCCCGAAGACGCCAGGTTCTCGCACGTCCGCAACTTCATCGACGTCGTCGACGGGCGTGACTGGTGGCTTGCGGTCGCGCTGACGTTGGTGGTCGTCACGGTTGCCGTCGTCGCCCAACTGCTGCTTGGCGCCGCGTTCGCCGGGACGCTGCGGCGCATCACCTTCGGCGGACCGTGGGTCCAGGCGCTCCTGCTCGCGCCGTTCGTTCTCATGCCGGCGGCCGTCGCGACGGCATGGCGGGACGGGTGGGTCGACGGATTCGCCGTCAACTGGTTCCAGATCGAGCCGGGCGGAGGCCAACTCACCGCGCTGGCCACGTTGTTGTCGCACGAGGTCTGGCGCGGCACGGGCCTCACAACGGTGATCCTGTTGGCCGGGCTCAGCCGGGTCAAGCCGTCGCTGCTCGACGCCGCCATCGCCGACGGCGCCACCGCGCGCCAGCGCATCACGCACGTCGTGTTGCCGGCCGTCGCTCCGGCCGTCGCCGTCGTCGCGCTTTACCGCTCGCTTGACGCACTGCGGTCCATCGAGGCGCCGATCCTGACGGCGGATTCCCTGGGTGACCTCTCCACCGCCTCGCACCTGGTTTGGACGACGTCGTTCACCGACTTCGAAATCGGGTTGGGTGCAGCGATGGCGCTGTTGCTCATCCTGCTGGCGGCCGCATTGGGCCTCCTGCTGACTCTCCTCATGCAAGTGCGGAGGGCGCTATGAGCCCCACCATTCGTTCGAGGCTTGCCGCCTCCGCCACGGCGTTCCTGCTGGGCTTCGTGCTGGCGAACTACGGCATCCTGCGCGTGATCGGCCCGGATCGCTGGCTTTGGCTCGCCTCGGCCATCATCCTCATGGTGACCGGCGCCGTCGGCGTCATCATCTCCGATTCACCACGGCGGGTATCCGTCTGGTCGGTCGTCGGCCTCGAGCTCATGATCGCGTTCACCTTGGCGCCGCTGGTCTGGATGTTCACCTTGGCGACGGCGCCCGACATCGGGACCACGCCGACGGCGATGCTGCCGCAGCGCCTGGATTGGTCGGCCTTCGGGGAGGCCCTCGGTGACGCTGACCTGCGCGGTGCGTTGCTGAACTCGCTGCTGGTGTCGTTCGTGGCGACGGTCACCTCGCTGGCCATCGCCATCCCGGCTGCACGCATGCTCACGCGGGAGCGCAGCAGACTGACGTCCCGAATCTATCTCGCGGTCGTCACGTTGATCCTGGCTCCACTGATCGTCCTCCAGGGCGCGATCGCCGAGCAGCTTCGGGTGTTCGGGTTGATCGGCTGGCGGCTGGCGCCAGTCGTCCCGATGCTGCTGCTCACCGTCCCGCTGGCGACCTGGTTGTGCGTGTCCGTGCTGCGCGACGTGCCGTGGACGTTGCGTGACGCCATTCGGGTCGAAGGGGCGTCGACGGGCGACGAGTTCCGGCGCTTCGTCGTGCCGGTCATCGGCCCCGGTCTGCTGGTGGCCGCGTTCATCACGTTCGTCGTGGCGCTCAACGACCTCGCGGTGGGCGCGGTGATGATGTCGAGCCAGTCGTCCCGGCTGCTTCCGGCGACGATGTTGTTCGCCTCCGGCGACTCCGGTGCCGGCGAATCCGCCGTGATGGCGCTGGCCCTCCTGTTGCTGCTCCCGACGCTGGCCGTGTTGTTGGCCGTGCCGCGGAAGATCCTGCTCCTGCTGGGAAGGACGTATCGATGACCGATATCGAGTTCCGGAATGTCACGCTCGACCTCCTGGATGGGACACGCGTGCTCGACGACGTCTCACTCGTGGTCCCGTCCGGCGAACGTCTTGCCATCTGCGGGCCGCCGCGCGCCGGCAAGACGACGTTGCTGCGCATCCTCGTCGGCCTTGAGGACCCGACCGAGGGCGAGGTCCTCATTGCCGAGACCGTCGCGAACCGCATGAGTCCGCGTGACCGCAATCTCTCCATGGTTTTCTCCGACTACTTGTTGCACCCGCATCTGGACACCTACGACAACATGGCGTTCGCGGCGCTGCTGCGGCGCGAGCAGCCGGAGGATGAGGTAGACGCCCTCGTCGAGGAGGTCGCCGACCTCCTCGCACTGGAGCCGGTGCTGGACGAGCGCCCGTCTGCGTTGGACGACGCACAGCGGCAGCGCACGGCGCTTGGTCGCTCGCTCGTCCGGACCGCGTCCGCCTACCTGTTCGACGACGCATTCTCGGCGCAGGAGCCGCGCATCCGCGGCCACGTCCGGTCCGTCACGCTGCAGTGGCAGGCCGACCTCAGCCGCACCTCGATCTTCACCACGACCCAGCCGGAGGAGGCCGCAACCCTCGCCGATCAGGTGGCTGTCCTCAACCTCGGGTGGGTCCACCAGGTGGGCTCGCCGCGAGAGATCTACGAAAGCCCGGCGGACCTGTTCGTCGCCGGCTTCATGGGCTCGCCGGTCATGAATCTTGTGGCCGCGGAGGTGAAAGGATCCAAGCTCACTCTCCCGTTCGGTGAGGTGGAGCTGTCCAGCGGGCAGGTCGACCGCATCGGCGAGCGCGAGCTCGTGGTCGTCGGCATCCGGCCTGAGCACTGCTTTGACGCATCGCGGCCCGAGTCGTACCGGCTGATTCGTCCGATCGAGTTCGAGGGTCGTATCGACGACGTCGAATGGGGCGGCAAGACGCAGTCGGTCTACCTCGGCTACGAAATCGATCCCGAGGTGGAGGAGCAGTTGACCGCCATCGAGGACGATTTCGAGTTCGACCTGTTCCAGAACTTCTTCGTCGCGCAGCTGTCGACGGATGCTCCGGCCGAGAACGGCAGCACCCTCAAGATCGCCGTCGCCAGCGACTCGCTGCACTTCTTCGACCTGGAGACCGCCGAGGCGCTCTAGTGCCCGGCGGCCGACCCTCCTACGGACGTGTCATGCCCAAGACGTCCAGGGCAGCGTCCAGCTGGTC
Source organism: Aeromicrobium sp. (assembly GCA_035250065.1). GTDB lineage: Bacteria > Actinomycetota > Actinomycetes > Propionibacteriales > Nocardioidaceae > Aeromicrobium. The sequence goes on from DATFFJ010000099.1 coordinate 15,254, forward strand.
GAGCGTCAGGTCGCCGCGCTCGACGTAGCCCTCCTCGAGCACGACCTCGCGGATCGTCTTGCGCTCCTTGACTGCCTTCTTCGCCACGTCAGCAGCATTCTCGTAGCCGATGTAGCGATTCAGCGGGGTGACGACGGAGGGGCTGGACTCGGCGTACTCGCGCATCCGGTCGGCGTCGGCTGTGATGCCGTCGATGGTCCGGTCGGCGAGGACGGTTGACGCGCTGGCAAGCAACCGGACCGATTCCAGCAGATTCCTCCCGATGACCGGCATCGCAACGTTGAGCTCGAAGTTGCCGGACGCACCCGCCCACGCGATGGTCGCGTCGTTGCCGACCACCTGCGCTGCCACCATGAGGGTCGCCTCGGGCAGGACCGGGTTGACCTTGCCCGGCATGATGCTGGATCCGGGCTGCAGGTCCGGCAAGTGGATCTCGGCGAGGCCGGTGCGCGGGCCGGAGCTCATCCAGCGCAGGTCGTTGCAGATCTTGGTCAGGCTGACGGCGATCGTGCGGAGCTGGCCGGAAAGCTCGACGAGTCCGTCGCGGGCGCCCTGTGCCTCGAAATGGTCGCTTGCCTCGGTGAGGGGAAGGCCGGTCTCCTCGGCGAGGAGGGCAATGACACGCTGCGGGAACCCGGGCGGCGTGTTGATGCCGGTGCCGACGGCGGTACCGCCGAGCGGGACCTCGGCGACGCGGGGGAGTGCCGCCTGGAGTCGCTCAATGCCCTTGCGCATCTGGGCGGCGTAGCCACCGAACTCCTGGCCCAAGGTGACCGGTGTGGCATCCATCAGGTGGGTGCGCCCGGACTTCACCGCGGTGGCGAACTCGGAGGCTTTGCGCTCGAGGGACTCGGCAAGGTGCTCGAGGGCGGGGACCAGGTCGCGGAGGGTCGCCTCCGTTGCGGCCAGGTGCAGCGACGTCGGGAAGACGTCGTTGCTCGACTGGCTGGCGTTGACGTGGTCGTTCGGGTGCACGTCGTTGCCCAGTCGACGTGATGCCAGCGTCGCGATGACCTCGTTGGCGTTCATGTTGCTGGACGTCCCTGAGCCGGTTTGGAACACGTCGATCGGGAACTGGTCGTCGTGTTGGCCGCCGGCGACTTCCCGGGCGGCTGCGACGATCGCGTCGGCCACGTCGGCCGGGAGGATGCCGAGCTCAGCGTTCGCCTGGGCACACGCGCCTTTGATGAGCGCCAGCGCACGAATCTGTGCGGACTCGATCGGACGTCCGGAAATCGGGAAGTTCTCGATCGCTCGCTGGGTCTGTGCGCGCCACAAGGCGTCGGCGGGCACCCTGACCTCGCCCATCGTGTCGTGCTCGATCCTGAACTCAGTCATGCCCCGAGGTTAGACCGACTGTCGTCCTGCGATGTCGCACCGACAAGTGTCAATGCCGAATCCGTCGCCCGGTGATCTGGTTCGGTGTCAGCTCGACGAGGATGTCGCGCACTCCAGGCACCCATGGCCGCGGTTCGCGCGGCGACAAGTCGACGTCGTCTTCGGAAACCCTCCGCGTCGTGCCCTTGACCAACACGCTCCAGCCGTGTTGCGTCAGTCGGTCTGGATAGTCGATCTCGAAGGCGACGTCGTCGCATCCTTCGGCGAGTTCGGCGAGCACGCTCTGAGGGGACGTCGTGAAATAGACCCGCCCCTGGCGGAACACGAAGTTCACCGGCAGAAGCTGCTGGCCGGTGGAAGACCGAAAGGCAAGGCGTCCCACGGTCGTCGTGTCGGACAAGAACGTCACGCAGTCTTCGGGGGTCATGATCTCGACGCCAGACGGGGATCGAGGCGTCGCCGGGTTGCGTGCTGCCTCAGGCATCGCGAACCTCCGTCAGAGTGCGGACGCGATCATCGTAGTAACGGAGTTGGTCAGACGTGTTGAGCTGAACTATTGCGCGCTGCGCACCCGAACGCCGGTGATGGGGACGTTCACGGCGCCGCTCGGATCGGTGAAGAAGTCGTTGCCCTTGTCATCGACGACAATGAACGCCGGGAAGTCCTCGACCTCGATCTTCCAGACCGCTTCCATGCCGAGTTCCGGCCATTCGAGGACCTCGACGGACTTGATGCAGTCCTGTGCAAGGCGAGCAGCGGGTCCGCCGATCGACCCCAGGTAGAACCCGCCGTGCTTGCTGCAGGCTTCGGTCACCTGCTTGGAGCGGTTGCCCTTGGCCAGCATCACCATCGATCCGCCGGAAGCCTGGAATTGATCCACGTAAGAGTCCATGCGGCCCGCTGTCGTCGGGCCGAATGACCCCGACGGCATGCCCTCGGGCGTCTTCGCCGGCCCCGCGTAATACACCGGGTGATTCTTCAGCCATCCCGGCATCGGCTGGCCGGCGTCGAGCAGCTCCTTGATCTTCGCGTGCGCGATGTCGCGGGCGACCACCAAGGGGCCGGTGAGCGAGAGGCGTGTCTTGACGGGGTGCTGCGTCAGTTCGGCGAGGATCTCGCTCATTGGCTGTGTCAGGTCGACCTTCACGACCTCACCACCTTGGATGAGGTGCTCCTCGGTCGTGTCGGGCATGTACTTGACCGGATCCGTCTCCAACTGCTCCAGGAACACGCCGTCCGGAGTGATCTTGCCCAGGGCTTGCCGGTCGGCCGAACATGAGACGGCAATCGCCACCGGGCAGGAAGCCCCGTGACGTGGCAGGCGCACGACGCGGACGTCATGGCAGAAGTACTTGCCACCAAACTGCGCGCCGATGCCGAACGACTGCGTGAGCTTGAAGACCTCTTCCTCCAGCTCGAGGTCGCGGAAACCATGTGCACTCATGGAGCCCTCGGTGGGCAGGCTGTCGAGGTAGTGCGCTGAGGCGTACTTCGCGGTCTTCAGCGCGAACTCCGCCGACGTGCCACCAATCACGACGGCCAGGTGGTACGGCGGGCAAGCTGCGGTGCCCAATGAGCGGATCTTCTCGTCCAGGAACTCGAGCAAGCGCTTCGGATTGAGGACGGCCTTCGTCTCCTGGAACAGGAAGGACTTGTTGGCCGACCCGCCACCCTTGGCCATGAACAGGAACTTGTACTCCGGCTTCCCCTTCGTCGGTGTGGAGTACAGCTCGATCTGGGCCGGCAGGTTGGTCCCGGTGTTCTTCTCCTCGTACGTCGTCAGCGGGGCCAGCTGGCTGTAGCGAAGGTTCAGCTTGGTGTAGGCGTCGTACACGCCGCGGCTGATCCACTCGGCATCGTCCGCGCCGGTCAGGACCCGTTCGGACTTCTTGCCCATGACGATCGCCGTGCCGGTGTCCTGGCACATCGGAAGGACGCCACCGGCCGAGATGTTGACGTTCTTCAACAGATCCAGGGCCACGAACCGGTCGTTCCCAGAGGCCTCCGGGTCGTCGATGATCTTCCTCAGTTGGGCCAGGTGCGCGGGCCGCAGGTAGTGGCTGATGTCGTGCATCGCCTCCGCGGTCAGCCGCTGGATGGCTGCCGGATCCACCTTGAGGAACGTCTGTCCGTCGACCTCAACTGTCGAGACGCCCTCGGTCGTGACCAAGCGATACGGAGTGTCGTCCTTGCCGGTGGGGAGGAGGTCTGAGTAGCGAAATTCGGCGTCAGTCATGGCCCGATGACAATATCGGGCGGTTCTCCGCCGTGACACCATGACTGCGTGATCCGTATTGGCCCGAAGGTCGCCGCGCCTCCAGAGGGTCTCGACGACGACTCCCAGGAGCGACTCGACTACTTCCTGAGCTTGGCGAAGGAAGGCGATCTCATCCCGACTCGGCGGCTTGTGTGGCTGGCCGTGATGGCGGCGAAGCGGCTGGACCTGAAGGATCGCGGCGGCTTCAAGAAGACCGGCGAGACGATCCGCCTCCGTCCTCACACGATGGTGCTGACCCCGCAGGAGGCCATCGGCGCCCCGAAGGTGAACTACTACCTCGCAGAGATGCTCGACGGCAAGGAACCGAAGCCGATCAAGCTGACCGACGTGGGGCCTCAGGGCCTGTGGCACCTCGACGGCCTGCACCGCCTGCTCGCCGCCCGCCTGCTCGGCCTGACCGTGGACGCGAAGATCTACCGCTAGATCGTGGCGCGGCGCGCGGTCCGAACGATCGTCTCGATGATCGTCGGCCACAGCTGGCGCGGCAGGTCATGACCCATTCCGGCGATCTCCACGTGTTCGGCCTCCGGGATGGCACGCGCCGTCGCGCGGCCGCCGGAGCGGTGCACCAGCGGATCACTGAGCCCGTGGACGACGGCTGTGGG
>DATFFJ010000100.1:0-2547 GCA_035250065.1 Aeromicrobium sp.
TACCCTCCTGTAAGTTTTGAGGGGCGTGAAACGGTCGGAGAGACTCACTCCCTCGGCACGATATCAATCTGCAGCATCGGATCCGCCGCGGGGACGTAGCTCGGTTCGAGCCCCAGCTCCTTGCGCACGATGTTGCAGCCCTGGGCGATGGCGCTGGCCTTGTAGAACGCGATCTCGCGATTCGCGCCCTGCCGGCCGAAGCCGCAGTCGCTCGACACGATCAGCTGCTCGGGCGCGACGTGCTTCAACGCGGTGCGAATCGCGCCGGCGACGTCGTCGGCGCGATCGGCCTGGAGCACGCGGTGGCTGACCGCGCCGATGCAGAGCTTCTTGGGCAGCTTGCCCTTGTACTGGCCGAACAGCTCGATGTCGGTAAAGTTGCGGTCCTTCGTCTCGATCGTCCACACGTCGCCACGCATCTCGTTCAGGTAGAGCTCGAAGGATGCCTTGTAGCTGGTGTCCTCCATCACCCGCTGCATGTTCGGGTTGCCCCAGCACGTGTGAATCCAGATCTCCACGTCGTCCAGGCCCTGCACTTCACGGTTGTAGCAGTCGACCATGAACTTCACCTTCTCGTCCTTCGCGCCGTAGGTGTTGGCCATGAAGTGGAGCGTCGGCTCTTCGATCTGGATGCAGCGGCAGCCGGCGTCGCGCAGCGCGAGCAGTTCCTTGTTCATCGCCACCGCCATGTCCCACACCACCTCCCGGTTGTCCTTGTACTGGTCGGTGTGGATGTCGAGGAACAGGCCCATGACCTGGGAGCAGCAGGTGCCGAACCGGACCGGCTTCCGCGACTTGCTCTGCGCGAGGCGCCAGATCTTCGGGTAATCGAGCGGGCGATGCTCGATCTTGCCGACTACACGCGGCCAGCGCCAGGCGGTGTAGATCTCGTTGAGCAGCGTGCCGGGCGGATAGCGCAGCCACGGGCTGCGGGTGCGCTCGGACTGCAGGTGATCGCCCTCGAAGCCGGCCCAGCGCTGCAGCGGATAATGGTGCCAGCTGCGGCCCGCGAAATCCTCGTCGCAGTGGAAGTCGCCATGCGTGAGGATGTCGAGGCCGGCCCGTTCCTCGTCGCTGATGACCACGGCGAGCGCGTCCTCGAACTTCTCCCGGAACCGGACGTCGAGCATGCAGGTGTCGAGCGGCCGGCCCCACATGCTGGTGTCGAACCACCGCGGACGCGGCCAGGAACCGGTGACGGTGCTCGGGAGCATCAGATCGCGGGTGACGGTGAAGGGCATGACCGCATAGCATATGCGAACTGACGCGGGTCAACTCCCGACTACCAACTCCCAACTCCCAAGCAGAGCCGCTCGTACCAACTGGGTGAAAGCCGCCACAACCAGCCAGTTGGTCAGGCCTGCCGGCCGCTGGTACGAGTAGCTCTCCTTGGGAGTTGGAAGTTGGGAGTTGGGAGTTGACATGCGTCAAGCTACGATCTCGCGCTGTGGCCACATCGACACAGAAGCTCGCCGTCCTTCTTGCCTTCATCGCCGCCGCACTCAGCTTCCTGGCCGTGGTTGTCGGCTATGCGCAGACGGGCACCATCCGGCTGACTCCGCTCGGCGGTGGTGTGCTGATGCTGGCGCTGGGGATCAGCGGCTACAAGCGGATGTCAACTCCCCGGGCGTAGGCGCGGGACCGCGTCATTTTGTCTCTCGAGTAACTGAAAGGATCGTTCGCATGCGCAGAGACGCCGCCTTCCTGATCGTTCCCCTGTTGACCGTCTCCCTGTCAGCCCAGCAACCGGCGCCACCCGCCGCAGGAGCACCGGCGTCGCCCACCGGCCCCGAGATTGCCGCGGCGCTCAAGAGCCTGATGGCCAACGACGCCCGGCTGCGCGACTGGGCGCAGCTCGGTCGCTATCGCGAGCAGAATCGCGCCCTCGCGAAACCGGCCGCCGGCGAGTCGCGCGTGGTGTTCATGGGGGACTCAATCACCGACGCCTCGCCGCAGCCGCGCTTTGGCGATTTCTTCACGAACAACACGTCGTACGTGGGCCGCGGCATCAGCGGGCAGACGACGCCCCAGATGCTGATCCGGTTCCGGCCGGACGTCATCGATCTCCAGCCGAGAGCGGTCGTGATTCTCGCCGGGACCAACGACATCGCCGGCAACACCGGCGCGATGACCAACGAGGACATCCAGAACAACATCATGTCGATGGCGGAGCTCGCCAAAGCGCACAAGATCAAGGTGATCCTGTCGAGCATCCTGCCCACCAGCAACTATCACGTCGGCCCGAGCGGCGTGCCGCAGACCCAGACCCGACCGATGGAGCGAATCCGCGCGATCAACGACTGGATGAAGAAGTACGCCTCGGCCGAGGGCCACAGGTATCTCGACTATTTCTCCGCGATGCTCGATCCGTCTGGTCTGCTTCGCACCGAGTTGAGCGGTGACGACCTGCACCCGAACGCCCAAGGCTACGCGATCATGGCGCCGCTCGCGGACGCGGCCATCAAGCAGGCTCTCAAGTAGTCGCATGTCAACTTCCAACTCCCAACAACCAACTCCCAAGGGGAGCCGTTCGCAGAACGGGGTGGA
>DATFFJ010000101.1:0-10403 GCA_035250065.1 Aeromicrobium sp.
AGGCGCTGGGGTTGCGGGTGATCTTCTATGACCTGGACGACAAGCTCGCCATGGGCAACGCCCGCAAGTGCGCGACGCTCGAGGAACTGCTCGCCGAGGCCGACGTCGTCTCACTGCACGTGGACGGTCGGCCGGGCAACGCGGGGATCTTCGGCGATGAACAGCTGAGCCAGATGAAGCCGCGAGCTCTGTTCCTCAACCTGTCGCGGGGCATCACCACGGACACCGCGGCTCTGCGCCGGCACATCGAGTCCGGTCACATTGCCGGCGCCGCCGTTGACGTCTTCCCCATCGAGCCGAAGCGGCAGGGTGACCCGTTCGAGTCCGATCTGCGCGGCCTCAAGAACGTCATCCTCACCCCCCACGTGGGCGGCTCGACCGAGGAGGCGCAGCAGGACATCGGACGCTTCGTCGCCTCGAAGCTGCGTGCGTACGTGGCGTTCGGGAACACGTCGCTGAGCGTCAATCTGCCGGAGATCACGATGTCGGCCGACCCGCAGCGACACCGGCTGACGCACCTCCACGACAATGCGCCGGGCGTACTGGCATCCATCGACCGCATCCTGGGTGACCACGGCGTCAACATCGAAGCCCAGGCCTTGGCTACCAAGGGCCAACTCGGTTACGTCGTCACCGACGTGTCGGCCGAGGTGGGCCAGGACGTCCTGGCCGAGCTGGCTGGCCTCGCCGAGTCGGTGCGCCTGCGCCAGATCAGCTGACGCCCGCGGCGGGCTTGACCGACGTCCAGATCGCCTCGATCAGCAGGGGAACGACGAAGATCGCCGCGACGCCGACGTGGAAGATGGCGTCTGCACGTTGGTCAGGGAGTGAGAGAACTGCCAGCGGGTTCTCATCGAGCAGGCCCCAGACTGCGGTGGCGAGCAGGGCGAGCACCACGGCCAGGTAGTAGATCCGCGTCAGGTTGGCCCGTCGCCACACGAACAAGCCGGGCCCGAAGAGGGCAAAACCGGCGACGGCGTGCCAGCCGTTGTAGTCGACCCACAGGAACTTGACGGTGTGCGCGTCGGCCCCGATGCCGAAGTCAGGATTGATCGCCAGGGCCACCACGTCGTGAATCAGGATCACGATGCAGAGGATCAGCAGCGTGATTCGCAGTTCGCGTGCGCCCTCCATGCGCGAGACTCAGGCCGGCCCGCGCCGCTTTCCGGCGACCCGGTTGTAGATCAGCAGGGCGACGATGGCTCCGAGGATCGACAGAAGCAATCCCCCAGCCTGCAGCGGCCAAACGTCCACGTCCTTCTTGAACAGGGCCCAGATCGCCCCGCCAACGAACGACCCGACGATGCCGAGAAGCACGGTGGCGAAGAATCCCATGGCGTCCTTGCCCGGCACCAGCGCCCGGGCGATCAGGCCAGCGATGAATCCGATCAACAGAATGATGAGGACGGTCCACACGAGTTCCATAAGTGACTTCCCAAGGTCTACGAGGAGACCCCACGCTGGAGTCCCGCTTCGCACCCTAGGGGAAACGCGGTCCGAACCGCGCCGGCGTGACTAGATCCTGGCGGCCAGTTCGGTCGCCTGCTTGATGGCCCGCTTGGCGTCGAGCTCGGCCGCGACGTCGGCGCCGCCGATGACATGCACGGGTTTGCCGAGCGCCTCCAGTGGCTCGACGAGGTCACGTACCGACTCCTGCCCGGTGCACAGGATCACCGTGTCGACGTCGAGTACGCGGCGTTCGGCCGTGTCTCCCTGGCCGAGGGTGATGTGCAGGCCGGCATCGTCGATCCGGTCATAGGTGACGCCCTTGAGCATGTGGACGTTCGAGTCCTTGAGGGTCTGGCGATGCACCCAGCCCGAGGTCTTGCCCAGGCCCTTGCCGAGCTCGCTGGACTTGCGTTGCAGCAGGTGAACGATCCGCCGCGGCGGGGCCTTCACCTTGGTGGCCAAGCCGCCGCGCTCGACCTCGGGATCGGTGACCCCCCAGCGCTCCATCCAGTGCTCGATGCTTTCGTCCACGTCGTGCAGGAGGAACTCGCTGACGTCGAATCCGATCCCGCCGGCGCCCATGACGGCGACACGTTCGCCGATCGGCGCGCCGTTGATGGCCTGCGCGTACGTGACGACCTTCGGGTGGTCGACGCCGGGAAGCGACGGGATGCGCGGCACCACTCCGGTGGCAACGACGATCTCGTCGAAATCGACCAGATCGTCCACGGAAGCACGCGATCCCAGCCGGACCTTGACGCCACGGACGTCGAGCATCCGCTCGTAGTACCGGATCGTGTGGATGAACTCCTCCTTGCCGGGAATCTTGGCGGCCAGCTTGAACTGCCCGCCGATCTCGGCATCGGCCTCGAACAGCTCGACCGTGTGACCGCGTCCGGCCAGTTCCACGGCCGCGGCGAGGCCGGCCGGGCCGGCGCCGACGACGGCTATCTTCTTGGCCCTCTTCGTCGGCAGCAGGATCAATTCGGTCTCGTACGCCGACCGCGGGTTGAGCATGCAGGTGGCGCGCTTGTTCTTGAAGGTGTGGTCGAGACACGCCTGGTTGCACGCGATGCAGGTGATGATCTCGTCGGCTCGATCCTCGGCCGCCTTCTTGACCCACTCGGCGTCGGCGAGCAGCGGGCGGGCCATCGAGACCATGTCGGCCTCGCCGGCCGCAAGGATCTGCTCGGCGACCTCGGGTCGATTGATTCGGTTGGAGGCGACAACGGGGATGGGTGCGCCGTTCGCATGCATTGCGGTCCGAAGCTTGGCCGTCGTCCAGGCGAACGCGGCACGCGGGACGGACGTCACGATGGTGGGGATGCGTGCCTCGTGCCAGCCGATGCCGGTGTTGAGAATGTCAACGCCCTCTGCCTGCAGCTTGAGCGCAAGCTCGACGGTCTCGTCCCAGGACTGAGCGTTGTCCACCAGGTCGAGCAGGCTGATCCGGTACTGAATGATGAAGTCGTCGCCGACGAGTTCGCGGGTTCGCTTGACCACTTCGACGGGGAAGCGCATCCGCTTGGCTGCCGTGCCGCCCCACGCATCGGTGCGATCGTTCGTTCGTGCCGTGACCATCTGGTTGATGAAGTAGCCCTCGGAGCCCATGATCTCGACGCCGTCATAGCCGGCCTTCTTGGCCAATGCAGCCGCATGCGCGAAGTCGGAGGCGGTGCGATCGACGCCCTTGGACGTAAGGCGGGTCGGCTTGAACGGCGTGATCGGCGACTTCTTGGTTGATGCGCCCACGCTGAACGGGTGATAGCCGTACCGGCCGGCGTGCAGGACCTGAAGCAGGATCTTGGCCTGGCCGTCGCCGGCCTTGTGAACGGCGTCGGTGACGATCCGATGCTTCTTGGCATGACCCTCGGTGGTCATCATCGAGCCGAATGGGAGCAGCCAGCCGTTCCAGTTGGGCGCGTAGCCGCCGGTCACGATGAGTCCGACGCCACCTTCGGCTCGCTCGGCGAAGTACGCTGCCAGCTTGGGCAGGTCCTTGGCCCGGTCCTCGAGCTTGGTGTGCATCGATCCCATGACGACACGGTTCTTCAACGTCGTGTGACCGAGGTCGAGGGGGCTGAGCAGGTGCGGGTAGTCGGTCATGCGGTTGCTTCCTTCAGAATCTGGTCGAACTGCGCGGCCATGGCGTCGGCAAGGGCATGTGCGCCCTTGAGCGGCCGGACCATGACGGTCAGCTCGCTGATCAGGCCCTCGCCATTGACGGTGATGAAGTCGCAGCCGTTGACCGAGACATCGCCGACTTTGGCCTCGAAGATGAGTGCGCTGTGCGGCTCGTCGTTGATCTCACGGACGTAGTGGAAGTCGGTGAAGACTCGGCCCACGCCCCGCAGGATGGCTGCCGTGAGTGACCGGCCGGGGTACGGCTTGAAGGCGACCGGGCTGGTGAACACGACATCATCGGCCAAGAGCCTCTCGACGGCGTCGAAGTTGCCGGTTCCGCCGAGGGCGGCCTCGATGGCCTCACGGAATGCCTTCATGCTGCGGCTCCTTTGATTCTTGGCATGATGCTCGGGTGATCACAAAAGCTCAGGGTCTGTTCTTGGTGGCTGCCGGCCTGTTCAACGTCGTGGTGTGGCCGCGGTTCGCCATGGCGATCAGTCGCGACGATCGCGCATGGTCCGGCGAGCACTGGCACAGCCGGCCGACGTCCTTCTTCTGGGTCCACGCCGTGCTGATCGTCACGGCGACGATCTTCGCCCTCGGCATCCTCTGGATCGCGTACCGCGCTCATGTGACGTCACCGTCCAACGCCTGAAGGATCTCGTCGCACCATTCGATTCCGCCGCGCTCAACGCGAATGCCACCCCGCAGCGCCAGCCAGGCACCGAGCTGCTCGTCTGCGATCGCGCTGGGATCCGGGAAGAATTTCGCTTCACTCGCCTCGTAGTCGGCGAGAAGTTGGACGTGCGCTGCGCGACGGGCTCGGACCTCCTGGATGAACGACGTCCGGTCGGCCAGATGCAGAGCCCGCAACTTCACCGCGAAGTCGATGCGGACGGCCTCTCGGCGACTCGGCTTGGCCAGCCAGTCCCGTAGTTCGGCGCGGCCGTCGTCGGTGATCGCATAGACCTTCTTGTCGGGTCGACCGTCTTGAGCGATCAGGTCGGCCGAGACGAGCTTGTCCGACTCCATCCGGGCCAACACTTTGTAGATCTGCTGGTGGCTGGCCGGCCAGAAGTGACCGATCGATGCGTCGAACCGGCGGGCCAGGTCGTATCCGCTGGCTGACCGCTCCGCCAAGGAGACGAGGATCGCGTGCTCGAGCGCCATGCCGGCAGCGTATATGCAACTACGCGCATATGCAACTGGTTGCCTAGGGCGAGCGACGGACGGCGGCGTATCCGGCCCAGAGCACCAGGACGCCGAGGATCGACAAGCCGGCCAGGTTCTGCCAGTACTGGTCTGTGGTGAAGTTGATCAGCTTGTCGTCGATGAACCGCGGCGACCGGTCAAGGTGAGCGCTGGACGCGGTCGCGGCGAATGCCCAGCGTCCGGGAGCGAACATCGTCACCTGCTCGATCACGGCACGACCGGCGACTGGGATAAGCGCGCCGCACAGGGCGATCTGGATCATGACGACGGCCACGAGGGCCGGCGTCGTCTGTTCCGTCGAGCGGGCCTTGGCCGAGATCCACAGGCCGACGAAGGACATGACGGCTGCAAACAGCCCGAGCGGAACGGCGATCTCCCACCAGCCGTGCTGGAGTATCCCCCGGCCGTCTTGCTCCGGGAGCCCCCAGGTCGCGAGCCGCACGACGAGGACGCCCTGCAGGAAGCAGACCACGCCGAAGACCAGGGCCTTGCTGGCGAAGTAGGCCCCGGGAGACAGCCCGACGGCGTACTCACGGCGGAAGATGGCGCGCTCCTGCACGAGTTCGCGGATCGACATCGCGGCGCCCATCAGCGCGGCCGCGATGATGAGGATCGTGAGCCGTTGGTTGGCCTCCATGGCGTGGAACACGCCGCGGCTGTCCTGCCACAGGCCGAGCCCATGGTCGCCTTGCACGATCCGGCTGAGCGCAGCCAGCACGAGCGGCATCACCACGAGCATGGTCAGGTGCATCCGGTCGGCGACGAGCAGCGCGAGGTTGCGTCGGACCAGTGTCATGAACTGCCGGGACGCTGACCGCGGCGTCGACGCAATCGTGTCGCGGCGCGCGCTCGGAGGAGTTGGTGCCGATGCTCCCGGGCGGGGCAGGTGGTCGGGGGTTTCGAGGAGGTCGAACATCTCGGGGTAGTCGGCGCAGTCGAAGTGATCGAGCAACTCCTCCGGTGGGCCGGCATACGCGAGATGTCCGCCACGGGCCATCACGATGATCGTGTCGCAGAGGTCGAGCCCCAAGACCGAGTGCGTGGCGACGACGACCACGCGACCGTCGTCGGCGAGGTCGCGCAACTGGTGCATGATCGTGCGCTCCCGCCCCGGATCGAGGCCTGAGGTGGGCTCGTCCAGGAACAACAACGGTGGAGCCGTGAGCAACTCGGTTGCGATGGACACACGCTTCTTCTGTCCGCCCGACAGTTGCGAGCCGATTCGCTGGCGCTGTTCGGCCTGCAGCCCGACCTGTGCAATGACGTCGTCGACACGCCGCTTCAGTGCGCCGGTACTCGTGCTGTCGGGCAGCCGCAGTCGGGCCGAGAACAGCAGCGATTGGCGGACGCCGAGCTGTGGGTGCTGGATCTCCTCCTGGGGGACGAAGCCGATCTGGCTGCGCACGTCGAGGTAGTCGTCATGCAGGTGATGACCCTGCCACCAGACGCCGCCATCGGACGGTGAAATCTGGCCCGCCAAGCTGTGCAGGAGCGTGGATTTTCCGGCGCCCGAGGGGCCGATCACCGCGGTCAGCGACCTCGGGCCCAGCGCCACATCGATGTCGGAGATCAGGACGCGGCCCGATTGTGCCTGCACCGCCAGACGGCGTGCGATGAGGACGGGTCGGTCCGGCGACGACGGGGACGTACGCGTCTCGACCTTGGTTCCCCCGCTGCGGACATCTGGGTAGACGGGCGCGACGCGGGGCGCCTCAACCACCGGTGGTGCGATCACCGGCGGTGCGATCTCTAGTGGCGGAATCGGGTCCGTGGGCTCGTCCTTGACCACCGTCAGGACCGGACGCGGCGAGTCCACCGCGATCTCGACGGCGTGGCCGTCGGGCCCACCGACGTGGAGGGTGAACGCGCCGGGGTGATCGAACAGGACGTGTCGGACGCTGGATCCGCCGACATACAGGCCGCCGGTGAGCCCTTCGTCGAAGACGTGCCATCCGTCCGCGCCAGACACGAAGCCGAGACGACCCAGGCGGGCTGAGGGCCCGGTCAGGGTTCGCCACTCGCCACCGGCGCAGACCCGCAACCGATCGAGCGCCACGGCACCGGGCCCGGCACCCTCTTCGGGCGTGGGCCGTGTCTGGGCAGGCGACGGGCCGGTCATGTCCACCCCACGCTAGTTGCACCAGCCCCTCGCGCCCCAAGGGACACGCCACTAGCCTGCGGGGATGGCCGGGACTGATTCTGGGGCTGATTTCGAGGCCGCGGGCGAAGCGGACCTGATCGCCGCCCTGGGTTCGGCTGCGTACGACTACTTCGCGGGCGGCGCGGGTGATGAGGTGACGCTGCGAGCGAACGTGACGTCCTGGCTGCAGCCTGAACTCTTGCCGCGCGTGCTCGTCGATGTCGGGACGCTCGACTCCGGCGTCACCGTGCTCGGACGACCGTGGCGCCATCCGATCGCCGTCGCCCCCATGGCCTACCAGCGCCACGCACATCCAGACGGCGAACGCGCGATGGCCGAGGCCGCCGGGTCCACCGGCTCAACCTTCGTGCTGTCCTCCCAGACCACGACATCGCCGCGCGTGGTCGCCGAGGCCGCGCCGGGAGTTCGCCGATGGTTCCAGCTCTATGTGTTCCGGGACCGACAGGTCTCGCTTGACCTCGTCGCCGAGGCGCGCGAGGCCGGATATGAGGCGTTGATGATCACGGTGGACTTCCCGGTCGGCGGCTGGCGCGACCGTGACCGTGCGTCGGGGTTCGCCGTCGAGCACCCGGTCGCCGTCAATCCCGGCGGCTCGCCGTTGACCACGGCGGAGCTGTTCGCCCAGCACGACCCCACGCTCACGTGGGACGACGTGGCTGACTTTGCCGAGGCCGCGGGTATGCCGGTGGTGCTCAAGGGCATCCTCCGTACCGACGATGCGCGGCGCGCCGTCGATGCCGGTGCGGCCGGCGTCGTCGTGTCCAACCATGGTGGCCGGCAACTCGACACGGTGCCGACGCCGGCGTCCGTCCTGCCCGGCGTCGTGGACGCGGTGGAGGGAAAGGTAGATGTCCTTGTCGATGGTGGCATCCGGCGCGGCTGGGATGTCGCCAAGGCGTTGGCGCTCGGGGCCTCCGCGGTTTTGGTCGGTCGCCCGGTCCTCTGGGGCCTGGCCCGTGGAGGCTCAGCCGGTGCTGAGGCCGTGCTGGACCAGCTGATCGCCGAGTTCGACAACGCTCTCGCCCTCCTGGGCTGCCCCTGCGCGACCGATCTCGACCGGAGCTACCTCCGGCTCTGACCGGGGGTGTGCCGGCGGTGTGCCGGCGTCAACGTCAGTCCGACTTGTCGTTTGCCCTGCGTCCGGGGCCGTCTTCGTCATCGTCGTCGTCCTCGAACTGCTCGGCACCGCGGTCGTTTGCCTCGTTGTGCGCGCGGCCGTGAGAACCAGGGTCCGCCGGACGAGCTGGCCCAGGATCACTCGGGTCCGGTTTGGTCGACTTCTGGATCTGGCCGGGCGCGTCGTCGGGCGCGTTCGTCGGCCTGTCCGGCTGGTCCGGCTGGTCCCGGCCCGGTGCATCGTTGGGCGGGTCGGTGGGCTTGACCGGGTGCGGCACGACGCCGCCGGTTGCGTCGGCGACAACTTCTTGGACGTGGCTCGGCAGTCGATTGGCTGCCGCCGCGGCGGACACCCCACCCAAGGCCAAGGCTCCGGCAACTGCCGCGACGGCTGCAAGGCGGCGGCGTGAACGTAAGGGAACGGCGCCGCCGAGCAGCGCACGGACGTTCTGGGACGGCTCGGGTACCTCGCTGGCCAGTCCGGCAACGTCACCGAGGAGCGCACGAAGCCCTTCGGCTTCGGCACCCGTGAGCTCGAGGTCGGCGAGCATGTCTTCAATGGCCGCTGGCGTGCGGTCGTGGTTCGTGGTGTCGTCGTTCATCCTGGTTCCCCCGAGCCCTCGGCGTGTTCGCGGAGGGCCAATAGTCCTCGTCGCTGCAGTTGCTTGACCGCGCCGACGCTCTTGCCTACGACCCGCGCCGTCTCGTCAAGACTCAGGTCGCCAAGTACTCGCAGCAGGATGACCATCCGCTGGTCATCTCCCAATCTCGCGAGCAGTGTGCCGATTCCACTCGGTCCCCATTGCTCCATGACTTCCCGCTCCGCCGAGTGGTGCTGCCGGCCGTCCAGGTCGGACTCGTACGGCACCTCGGTCGAGCGGCTCCGGCGGCGGAACTCGTCGATGAGACGTGAGTGCGCGATCGTGAACACGAGAGCCCGCACCCCGGATGCACCACCGGTGATCCTGTGGAGCCGGGGCAGCAACTGCAGGAACACCTCCTGGGTCAGCCCCTCGGCGTCGCGCGAGCCCCGGTTGCGCAGGTACGCCAGGACTCCCGGCGCCAAGGCCTCGTACAGCGCAGTCAGGGCCGACGGATCGCCCGCCCGAGCCTTCGCGACGACCTCGTCGGTCAGGACGGGGGTCATCCATGAACTCCTTCAACTGCTGGTCTGACCCCTCAGTCTGCATCACGGTGCTCACCGCCTCTCCCTCGCTGCTCCGGTAACGATTCCTGCGCTTGTGGCCGACGGCACGGTCTACGGAAAAGACCGCACAAGGAGGTGCGGAGGTTACGCCGCGGGTGGAACAGTCGACCTTCGCTGTTCGTTGGTCAGGCATAGGGTTGACAGCGGAAAGGGGCCTTGCCGTGCACCACCATTTCAACGGCCTGAAGACTGCGGCGTTGTTCGGTTTCCTGTGGGCGGCCTTGTTCGCGATCTGGGCGGCCATGGGCGCTCGGTCTGGGATGCTCTGGATCTTTGTCCTTCTCGGCCTCGGCTCGACGGCGTGGGGCTACTGGAACTCGGCCAAGATGGCGCTGCGCGCGATGCACGCCTATCCAGTCACCGAAGCCGACCAGCCGGGCATGTACCGAATCGTGCGCGAGCTGTCGACCGCGGCAGGCAAGCCGATGCCCGCCCTGTATGTCTCGCCCACCCAGGCGCCCAATGCGTTCGCGACCGGCCGAAACCCGGAGAACGCCGCGGTGTGCTGCACCGAGGGGATCCTGCAACTGCTGGACGAGCGCGAGTTGCGCGGTGTGCTCGGCCACGAGCTGATGCACGTCTACAACCGCGACATCCTGACGTCGTCAGTGGCCGCTGGCATCGCCGGCATCATCACCTCGATTGCGCAGTTCGCCTTGTTCTTCGGCGGCCGTCGGGACGGCGGTGGCAACCCGATCGCGGCGCTCGCGCTCGCCTTCCTCGCGCCCTTGGCCGCTACGATCATCCAGCTCGCCATCTCGCGCACCCGTGAGTTCGACGCTGACGAAGACGGCGCGCGCCTCACCGGCGACCCGCTGGCGCTGGCCTCGGCATTGAACAAGCTCGAGATGGGCACCCAGGCCGCGCCCCTGCCCCAGGAACAGCGCCTGGTCGACGTGTCGCACCAGATGATCGCCAACCCATTCCGGGGCGGCGGCTTCGCCAAGCTCTTCGCCACGCACCCGCCGATGGACCAGCGCATTGCCCGCCTCCAGGCGATGGCGTACGGCAATGGGCGGCAAGGCGTCTGAATCTGCTGGTCAAGCCGGATGTGACATACCCCATGTACAGGCGATTCAGACAAGTGTCATACTTTCCGGAAGAGGCCACCGCGGCCTCATCCCAAGCACCAGC
>DATFFJ010000102.1:0-17807 GCA_035250065.1 Aeromicrobium sp.
AGAAATGCTTGCCCGCGTGTTGGGCACACACGTCCAGCGGCTCGCGACAATCGCGCACGGCGATGGCGTCTGCACCACTCACATACCCACGACCCCCCGAGAAGTGACACAGAAGGTGACCCAGCGATGAGCAGCTCCATCGAGGAACTGAATCCAGGACTCAAGGACGTCGGCCGCTACGAGTTTGGCTGGCACGACGCCGATCTCGCCGGCGCCACCGCGCAGCGCGGCCTGAACGAGAGTGTCGTCCGCGGCATCTCCGGGCTCAAGAACGAGCCGGAGTGGATGCTCAACCTGCGGCTCAAGGGCCTGCGGCTGTTCGACAAGAAGCCGATGCCGACCTGGGGCGCCGACCTCGGCACGATCGACTTCGACAACATCAAGTACTTCGTCCGCTCCACCGAGAAGCAGGCAACGTCGTGGGACGACCTGCCTGAGGACATCAAGAACACCTACGACAAGCTCGGCATCCCGGAGGCAGAGAAGCAGCGATTGATCGCCGGCGTCGCTGCGCAGTACGAGTCCGAGGTCGTCTATCACAAGATTCGCGAGGACCTGGAGGAGCAGGGTGTCCTGTTCCTCGACACCGACACCGCGCTCCGCGAGCACGAGGACATCTTCAAGGAGTACTTCGGCACGGTCATTCCGGTCGGCGACAACAAGTTCGCCGCGCTGAACACGGCGGTGTGGTCCGGCGGGTCGTTCATCTACGTGCCGCCGGGCGTCCACGTCGACATTCCGCTGCAGGCGTACTTCCGGATCAACACCGAGAACATGGGTCAGTTCGAGCGCACGCTGATCATCGTCGACGAGGGCGCTTACGTGCACTACGTCGAGGGCTGCACCGCGCCGATCTACAGCAGCGACAGTCTGCATTCGGCCGTCGTCGAGATCATCGTGAAGAAGAACGCCCGCTGCCGCTACACGACGATCCAGAACTGGTCGAACAACGTGTACAACCTGGTCACCAAGCGGGCCACCTGCGAGGCCGGGGCCACGATGGAGTGGATCGACGGCAACATCGGCTCCAAGGTCACCATGAAGTACCCGGCGGTCTACCTCATGGGCGAGCACGCCCGTGGCGAGACGCTGTCCATTGCGTTCGCCGGAGAAGGCCAGCACCAGGATGCCGGCGCCAAGATGGTGCACGCCGCACCGAACACGTCAAGCTCGATCCTGAGCAAGTCGGTGGCTCGCGGCGGCGGACGTACGTCGTACCGCGGCCTGCTCCAAGTCAACGAGGGCGCCCACGGCTCGGCCAGCACGGTCAAGTGCGACGCGCTGCTCGTCGACCAGATCAGCCGCTCCGACACGTATCCCTACGTCGATGTGCGCGAAGACGACGTCACACTCGGTCACGAGGCGACGGTCTCCAAGCTCAGCGCCGACCAGCTCTTCTACTTCATGTCACGTGGCATGGAGGAGGACGAAGCGATGGCGATGATCGTGCGCGGGTTTGTCGAGCCCATCGCGCGGGAGCTGCCGATGGAGTACGCCCTGGAGCTGAACCGACTCATCGAGCTGCAGATGGAAGGAGCAGTCGGTTGAGTTTGGCCGAAGCGCTCGAGTTGGATCCGGTCGAATCGCACCTTCATCCCGAAGGCTCCTTCGATGTCGCCGACCATCCCATTCCGAACGGGCGAGAAGAGATCTGGCGATTCACGCCGCTGAAGCGTCTGCGCGGTTTGCACCAAGACGCAGACCTTTCCGGCGATGCGTACAAGGTCGACGTTGACCTGGCGCCGGGAGTGACAGCGCAGACCGTCGCTCCGTCCGAATCGGCGCGCGGCGCCTCCGGCTACATCCCGACAGACCGCGTGTCGGCGCGAGCCTGGGCGGCTGCCTCGTCGGTGGTCGAGGTCACCATTCCCGCCGAAGCCGAGATTGAGCAGGCGACCACGGTCCGCTTGACGGGTCTCGGTGTTGAGCACGCCGCGGCCGGCCATCTGCTGATTCAGGCTGGCAGGTTCAGCAAGTCGGTGGTCGTCGTTGACTACACCGGGTCTGCGACCTGGGCCGAGAACGTCGAGGTCGTCCTCGAAGACGGCGCTCAGCTGACCTTCGTCACGGTTCAGGACTGGGCCGACGACGCGGTTCACCTGGTCACGCAGCACGCACAGATCGGGCGCGATGCCAACCTCAAGCATGTGGCCGTGACCTTGGGCGGTGACGTCGTTCGCGCCAGCACCTCCGCCGACTACCAGGGGACCGGCGGCAGCGTCGACCTCTATGGCGTCTACTTCGCCGATGCCGGCCAGCACATGGAGCATCGGCTGTTCGTCGACCACACCGCTCCCAAGACGCGCAGCAATGTCGAGTACCGCGGCGCGTTGCAAGGACAGGATGCGCACACCGTGTGGATCGGCAATGTTCTCATCCGCAAGGTTGCCGAGGGCATCGAGACGTTCGAGCGGAACGACAACCTCATCCTCACCGACGGCGCCCATGCCGACTCGGTGCCGAACCTCGAGATCGAGACCGGCGAGATCGAAGGTGCCGGACACGCCTCGACCACCGGGCGGTTCGACGACAACCACCTGTTTTATCTGCAGAGCCGCGGCATCGAGGAGGACGAAGCTCGTCGGCTCGTCGTCCACGGCTTCTTCCACGACATCATTCGCCGCATCGGCGTGCCGGAACTGCAGGAGCGTCTGATCGAGGCGATCGAGGAAGAGTTGGCGGGCATCGCATGAGCCTCACCAAAGCCGCCAACTTGTCAGACCTGCCGGAGAACGCCGCCGTCGCTGTCGAGGTCGATGGCGTCGAGATCGCGCTGGTGCGCACGGCTGAGCGCGTGTTCGCCATTCGCGACGTGTGCTCGCACGCCGAAGTCGCGCTGTCCGAAGGCGAGATCACCTTCGACGACCAAGGCACGCCGGAGATCGAGTGCTGGCTGCACGGCTCCACGTTCAACCTGCGCAACGGCTGCCCCGTCATCCTCCCGGCCACCGAGCCGGTCCCCGTCTATCCCGTCAGCGTCGATGGCGATGCCGTCCTCGTCGACGTCCAGAACCCCCTGAAGGAACAGGAAGCATGAGCACCCTCGAGATCAAGAACCTGCACGTGTCGGTCAACACCGAGGAGGGCGAGAAGCCCATCCTCAAGGGCGTCGACCTCACCGTGAACTCCGACGAAGTGCACGCGATCATGGGCCCCAACGGCTCGGGCAAGTCGACGCTGGCCTACTCGATCGCCGGGCATCCCAAGTACAAGATCACCGAGGGAACGGTGACGCTGGACGGCCAGGACATCCTGGGCATGAGCGTCGATGAGCGCGCCCGCGCCGGCCTGTTCCTCGCCATGCAATACCCGGTCGAGGTCCCCGGAGTCTCTGTCGCCAACTTCCTGCGCGCGGCCAAGACCGCGCTCGACGGCGAAGCACCGAAGCTGCGCACCTGGGTCAAGGACGTCAATACGGCTCTGGAGCGGCTCAATCTCGACCCGACGTTCGGTCAGCGGAGTGTCAACGAAGGTTTCTCCGGTGGCGAGAAGAAGCGGCACGAGATCGCCCAGTTGGAGCTGCTCAACCCGAAGTTCGCCGTGCTCGACGAGACTGACTCCGGCCTCGACATCGATGCGCTCAAGATCGTGGCGGAGGGCGTGAACCGTTACACCGCGCAGGGCGACCGGGGACTTCTGCTGATCACTCACTACACGCGGATCCTGCGGTACATCAAGCCCGACTTCGTGCACGTGTTCGTGGCCGGCAAGGTCGCCGACTCCGGCGGCCAGGAACTGGCCGAGGACCTCGAGGCGAATGGCTACGACAAGTACCTGAAAGCTGCAGTTTGATCATGTCCACTGGATACGACGTCGAGAGGATCCGGAAGGACTTCCCGATCCTTGAGCGGCGTCTGTCCGGGGACCTCCCGTTGGTCTATCTCGACAGCGCCAACACGTCGCAGAAGCCGCAGGCGGTCATCGACGCCATCGACGAGCACTACCGCTGGCACAACGCCAATGTCGCCCGGGCGATGCACGTCCTGGGGTCAGAGGCCACCGAGGGATTCGAGTTGGGCCGGACGAAGGTCGCCGAGTTCATCGGTGCTCCCAGTCGCGATGAGGTCGTCTTCACCAAGAACGCCTCCGAGGCGCTGAACCTCGTCGCGCGTGTCTTGGGCGATTCTGGACGCGTTGGTGCGGATACCGATGTCGTCATCACCGAGATGGAGCACCACTCCAACATCGTTCCGTGGCAGCAACTGACCGAGCGCACCGGCGCGTCATTGCGCTGGTTCGGCATCACGGATGAGGGCCGGCTTGACCTGTCGAACCTCGATGAGCTCATCACCGAGCGCACCGCGGTCGTCTCGTTGACCTGGGTCTCGAACATGCTCGGGACGATCAATCCGCTGGACGTCGTGATCGCGCGGGCCAAGGCCGTCGGTGCTCTCGTCGTCGTGGATGCCTCACAAGCTGTCCCGCAACTGCCCGTCGATGTCGCCGCGCTCGGCGCTGACTTCGTGGCGTTCACCGGACACAAAATGGTGGGCCCGACCGGCATCGGTGTCCTGTGGGGACGCTATGACCTGCTCGCCGACCTCCCGCCGTTCCTCGGCGGTGGCGAGATGATCGAGACGGTGACGATGCAGCGTTCGACCTTCGCCAAGCCGCCGCATCGGTTCGAGGCGGGAACGCCGCCGATCGCGCAGGCCGTCGGCTTGGGAGCGGCCGCGGACTACCTGACCGGGATCGGCATGGACAACGTTGCCGCCCACGAACGCGAGATCACCGCCTACGCGCTCGGTGCGCTCCAGGAGATCGACGGCCTGACCATCGTGGGTCCACGGGAGCCAATCGACCGCGGGGGAGCGATCAGTTTCACGCTGGAGGGTGTGCATCCGCACGATGTGGCCCAGCTCGTTGATTCGCGAGGTGTCGCAGTGCGGGCCGGCCACCATTGTGCCAAGCCCGCGCACCAGCGGTTCGGCATCCAGTCGACGACGCGCGCTTCGTTCTACCTGTACACCACGACCGAGGAAATTGACGCGCTCGTCGAGGCGTTGCACTTCACGAAGAAGTACTTCGGAGCCTGACGATGAGCACCCCCACACCCAACCTGGACTCCCTGTACCAGGAGATCATCCTCGATCACTACAAGAACCCGCACGGCCGCGGGTTGCGTGACCCGTATGAGTCCGAGGTCCACCACGTCAACCCCACGTGCGGAGACGAAATCACGCTGCGCGTGCACGTCAACGGCGAACGAGTCGAGGACGTGTCTTACGATGCTGTCGGTTGCTCCATCAGCCAGGCATCGGCATCGGTGCTGAATGATCTCGTTGTCGGCAAGTCCGTCCACGACGGCTTGGCCGTGCTCGATCAGTTCCACGCCATGATGCAGGGCAGGGGGCAGGTCGTCCCGGACGAGGACGTCCTGGAAGACGGCATCGCCTTCGCCGGCGTTGCCCAGTTTCCGGCCCGCGTGAAATGCGCGTTGCTGTCGTGGATGGCATTCAAGGATGCCGTCCTCCAAGTTTCGGCAGGCTCACCTGCTGCGGAGGAGACCGCATGACCGACCATTCGGATTTTCCGGACGTAACCCCGGACGGCGCCGTGTCCACGGCCACAAGTGAAGACGACGTCATCGAGGCGATGAAGGACGTGGTCGACCCCGAGCTCGGCATCAACGTCGTCGATCTCGGGCTGGTCTACGGCGTGGACGTCGATGAGCACAGCAATGCCGTGCTCCAGATGACGTTGACGTCAGCGGCCTGCCCGCTGACCGACGTCATCGAGGATCAGACGCGGTCGGCCCTCGACGGCATCGTCAACGACTTCCGGATTGACTGGGTCTGGATGCCGCCGTGGGGCCCGGACAAGATCACCGACGACGGCCGCGAGATGCTGCGTGCCCTGGGGTTCAACGTTGGCTAGAACGCGGGCACGTCGACCTCGTGGTGCCAGCGGGGCCAGCAATCGCTCCAATGACGGCATCCTGCCGGTTCTCGCGCGCGTCGTTCGCGAGGTTGAAGCCGATGTGAGGCGGGGCCGTGTCGGCCAGGCCACCCGCGCCAAGTTCCAGGCTGTCGCGATGCTGACCCGCGAGGAGAGGACCAAGGTCAAGTCGGACACCGAGGTCACTGAGGCCTTCCGCACCGAGCAACTGCGCCGGCTCGACGGGATCGCCACGATTCTGGCAACGTCGGCTGCCAGCGAGCCGAGCCTCTTCACGCTGCTCGGCGACGACGCGGTGGTGGCTCCCGAGGCGCGGGCCATTCGAGCCGAACTCGAGGAGGCCGCCGGCCTGCAGGCTCCCGAACCTGAGGCGGACGAGTCCGAGGTTCCGGTTGCCACGAAGCGCGTCGTCCCGCGCGCCGTGGTGTCCCGCCAGCTCGCCAACCCGTTCATGGCTCCGACCTTCACCGAGGGCGTCCAGATGCCCCAGCAACGGCGGCTCGAGGGCTGGGAACTCATCGGGCCGTTGCTGTCGTCGTTCGAACGCGCCGCGCCGGGCGCGCCAGCGTGCATGGACCTGCCCGAACCGACCAGCCTGTTCCTCAGGGACGGCCGCCAGCTCATGCGCCACCAGGCCGAGGTGATCGAGGCGGCCCGAGAAGGACACCGGACCTTCCTGCTCGCCGACGAACCCGGCCTGGGCAAGACGGCACAGGCCCTGCTCGCGGCGGAGGCCGCCAATGCGTATCCGCTGCTTGCCGTCGTGCCCAACGTGGTCAAGATCAACTGGGCTCGCGAGGCCCAGCTGTGGACGCCGCGGCGTGCGGCCACCGTGGTTCACGGTGACGGCGATGACCTCGATGCCTTCGCTGACATCATCGTCATCAACTACGAAGTGCTCGATCGCCATGTCGGCTGGCTCGGCGAGATCGGTTTCCGCGGCGTCGTCCTCGATGAGGCGCACTTCATCAAGAACAAGACCTCCCAGCGCTCGCAGCATGCGCTTCAGCTGTCCAAGAAGGTCCGCTCGCGCGTGTCGCAGCCGCTGCTGATGGCGCTGACGGGTACCCCGCTGATCAATGACATCGACGACTTCCGAGCCATTTGGGAATTCCTCGGCTGGATCGACGACAAGAAGCCGCTCCGCGAGCTCATGGCCCGGCTGGAGAACAACGGACTGACTCCGCTGGAGCCCGGCTTCTTCCCGGCTGCACGCAGAAGCGTCATCGACATGGGCATCGTGCGTCGCCGCAAGGAGGACGTGGCTGCCGACATCCCGGCTCGCCGCATCGCCGACCTTCCGGTGGAGCTTTCCGATGAGGACGGCCGTTCCATTCGCGCCGCGGAAGCCGAGCTGGCCCGGCGCTTGGTCCGCCGGTACGACGCGGCGGTCGAGGCACGTGGCGAAGTGTTGTCCGGAATCGACCTGGAGCTGGTCCGCCGCGTCGCCCGGATGGAGCGCGAGGACGCCAAGGACGCATCAGCCGGCGACAACGTCTTCGGCATGATGCGCAAGATCGGCCTGGCCAAGGCGGGTCTCGCCGCCGACTACACGGCACAGTTGGCGCACAGCGTCGGCAAGGTGGTGTTCTTCGCCAAGCACATCGACGTCATGGACACCGCCGAGCAGATCTTCAAGGATCGTGGCATCCCGTACATCTCGGTGCGCGGTGACCAGACGCGGACGGCACGCCAGGACGCAGTCGACGCCTTCATGAATGACCCGGAGGTCATGGTGGCCGTCTGCTCACTCACGGCCGCTGGCGTGGGCCTGAACCTCCAGGTCGCGTCGAACGTGGTCCTTGCGGAACTTTCATGGACCGACGCCGAACAACAGCAGGCGATCGACCGGGTGCACCGCATCGGCCAGGACGCACCGGTGACGGCGTGGCGCATCATTGCTGCCCAGACGCTCGACCCGCGGATCGTCGAGCTCGTTGACAGCAAGGCGAACCTCGCCGCCCGTGCGCTGGACGGTGCCGATGTCACCGACGACGGCGCGGTCGATGTCCAGCTCGAAGCGCTGGTCGGAATGCTGACCGACGAACTGACTGCACGGGCCGAACAGGGCGACTAACCTTCTGACGGTGATCCGCTCGTCGTTCGTCCACGACGTCGCTGGAATTCCCGATCCGTTCCGTCGGGCCCGCATTCCCAAGGACCTGGACGCCGTCACGACCGTCGCGACCGAGGAAGCCCCTCCCGACGACGGCCTCACCTCGGAGGGCATCGATCGGATCTGGGAGACGGTGCGCAGTCTCTACCGGAGTGGAATCCACCCGGCCATTGCCCTGTGTGTGCGAAGGCGAGGTGCCGTGGTCCTTGACCGGGCCATCGGGCACGCACGAGGGAACGGTCCGGGCGAGGCGAAGGCACCCGAGAAGGTGCTGGCGACTCCGGAAACGCCGTTCGGGATCTTCTCCGCGACGAAGGGAACGACGGCCGCGCTCATTCATCTCCTCGACGAGCGCGGCACCCTGCACATCGGTGATCCGATCGCGGAGTACCTGCCGCGTTTCGCCGAGAACGGCAAGGCCGGCATCACGATCAACCACATCCTGTCCCACCGTGCCGGTCTCGCGGGATTGCCGAAGGAGGCTTTCGACCTTGACCGCATCGACGACTGGGAGTTCCAGCGCGAGCTGATGTATGCCGCCAAGCCGACCAGTCGGGCCGGGAAGCGGCAGGCCTATCACGCCGTCTCCGGCGGCAGCATCCTCGGCGAGGTCGTCCGGGAGGTGACGGGCAAGAGCATCCGCGATGTCCTGGCCGAGGCGATCCTGGAGCCGCTCGGCTTCCGCTGGATGAACTACGGCGTCGCTCCCGAAGACATTCCGCGCGTTGCGGTGAACTACCCGACCGGCCCGGTCCTGCTGCCGCCAGTCAGCACCCTGCTGACCCGCGCCTTGGGCGGGATCCACCCTGACGCGGCGACCCGGATGTCGAATGATCCGCGATTCCTGACCTCGGTGCTGCCGGCTGCCAGCGGCGTCGCCACGGCCAACGAGTTGGGGCGCTTCTATGAGCTGCTCCTGCGTGGGGGCGAGCTCGACGGCGTTCGGGTGATGGAGACCCGGACGATACGGCGCGCCCGGGTCGAGCAGTCCCACTTGGAAGTCGATCTCAGTCTCGGCCTGCCGATCGGCTTCAGCCGCGGCTACATGCTCGGCGGCAAGGTGCTCAGCCTGTTCGGTCCCGACACCGAGCAGGCCTTCGGTCACCTTGGCTGGATCAACATCCTGGGTTGGGCCGATCCTGCCCGGGACATCTCGGTGGGGTTGATCACAACGGGCAAGGCGGCGCTTTATCCCGAGGTCGGTCGCTGGTGGCAGATCATGAACCGCATCGGCAAGGAGTGCGGCAAGGTCTGACGTCCCGCCACCAGTCGCAGCTCAGATCGGATACGCGAAGACGATGACATTGGCGTTCCACTTCTTGCCGTCGTAGCCGGCACTCGTCACGAGCAGCAGGCGGCGATCGTGGTAGTCCGGGTCGAACAAGATGTCGGCGCGTTTGGCGATCTTCGCCTTGGACCAGATGACGACGTTCTTGACCACGTAGGTGACTCTGTCGTCCTTGGACCGGACGGTGATCGTCGCACCGCGCCGGATGTCCCGCAGGTGATTCAACGGCGAGTAGCCGGCGTGCGCCGCATGGCCCGTCATCAAGGTTTGACCTTTGGGCGAGCCGGGCTGAACGCTTCCCGTCCACCAGCCGATCGTCCGGACGTTGGCCGGGGGCACGAGCACGTCACCGGTGAGAACGATGGGCTCGACCGGCGCCTTGGCGCGCAGCGACGGAATCTCCAGGCTCACCGGCTCACCGATCGCGTGCAGGGACGGGCCGGTCGGCCACGTGACCGTTCGGGGAAGAGCCGACGGCAGCACCACCACACCGATGAGGAAGACAAGCATCATTGCTCCCGGAGCGGCCAGATAGATCCCGGCTCGGCGTGCGGCCCAACGCATCTCGCCGCGGTGTGCGGCCACGTACGCGACGGCTCGGCGTGCGACCCGCTTGGCGTCCTTGAGCCGCGTTGTCACCTCCGTTCTCATGCGTACAGGCTGGCATTGACCGGGTTACGGACCCACGCCAGGGTCCCTCCGAAGGCCTGCGGGTAATCTCTCTCAGTGATCAATGTGGCCGGGGTCGAGCTGCGATTCGGCGCCCGCCTCCTCATGGAGAACGTCTCTTTTCGGGTGGCCGACGGCGACAAGATCGGGCTGGTGGGGCGCAACGGCGCCGGCAAGACGACGCTGACGAAGATCCTCGCCGGCGACGGCCAGCCCTATGCCGGCACGATCACCCGCTCAGGGACGATCGGCTACCTCCCGCAGGACCCACGCGTCGGTGACACGACGATCAGCGCACGGGATCGCATCCTCTCTGTGCGTGGACTCGACGACGCCTTGCGGCGCATGCGCGCGGCCGAGGCGAGCATGCAGTCCGACGACGGTGACGTCGTCGCGAAAGCGATGAAGGCGTATGCGAACGCCGAGGCCGCCTTCATGGCCGCCGGCGGCTATGCCGCCGAGTCCGAAGCGGCGACGATCGCCGCCAGCCTCGGTCTCGATGAGCGCGTGCTCGGGCAGGAGCTGGGAACGCTGTCTGGCGGCCAGCGGCGACGCATCGAGCTCGCCCGCATTCTGTTCTCCGACGCGGACACCCTGCTGCTCGACGAGCCCACCAACCACCTCGACGCCGACTCCATCACGTGGCTCCGCGGGTTCCTCGCCGACTTCGCCGGCGGTCTCATCGTGATCAGCCACGACGTGGAGCTGCTCGAGCAGGTGGTGAACAAGGTGCTTCACCTGGACGCCAACCGCGGCGAGATCGATGTCTACAACATGGGGTGGAAGCGTTACCTGGAACAGCGAGAAACCGACGAGCGCCGACGCAAACGCGAGCGCGCCAATGCGCTGAACAAGGCCGATCAGTTGACCCAACAGGCCAACAAGATGCGAGCCAAGGCAACGAAAGCCACCGCCGCGCAGGGCATGCTGAGGCGGGCCGAGCGGCTGCGGGCCGGGCTTGAGGATGAGCGATCCGCAGATCGCGTGGCACGGATTGCGTTTCCGGCACCGGCTCCGTGCGGCAAGACGCCGCTGTTCGCGAAGGAACTCTCCAAGTCATTCGGGTCGCAGGAGGTCTTCACTGACGTCGATCTCGCCGTCGACCGGGGGAGCCGCGTCGTCATCCTCGGCTTGAACGGTGCCGGCAAGACGACGCTCTTGCGTATCCTGGCCGGCGTCGAACAGTCGGACACCGGGCAGATCGAAGCCGGGCACGGCTTGCGCGTTGGCTACTACGCGCAGGAACACGAGACGCTCGACACCTCGAAGTCGGTCCTCGAGAACATGCGTGCGGCGGCACCCTCGCTGACCGACACCGAAGCGCGAAGCGTCTTGGGCGCTTTCCTGTTCACCGGCGACGACTCGGCGAAGTCGGCAGGGGTGCTTTCCGGTGGCGAGAAGACCCGACTCGCGCTCGCCGGCCTCATCGTGTCCCGCGCCAACGTCCTGCTGCTGGACGAGCCGACGAACAACCTCGACCCGGCCTCACGCGAAGAAGTCCTTGCGGCCATCCGCGACTACGAGGGTGCAATCGTCCTGGTGACCCACGACGAGGGGGCCGTGGCAGCTCTGGAGCCCGATCGCGTCCTGCTCCTCCCGGACGGCGATGAGGATCTCTGGAACGACTCCTACGCGGATCTGATCGCCTTGGCCTGAGGCTCGCGCGAGAACCAGAACGGCCCGATGAGGGCGAGGCCGGCGAAGAACCACCACTGCAGCGCGTAGAAGTAGTTGAGTGCGTGACCGACATGGGGACGGGGCTCGGGCGCCAAGCCCGCTGTCGTCGGCTTCTGCAGGTTGACGAAGCCCGGCAGGAGCTCGCGCCCCACGTGGGCCTTCAATCCATCGCTCGCGACTGCGCGCACCTGGCCGTCCGCAGGTACGACGGCGTTGCGTCCCGCCTGGTTGTCCGGCCGAATCCAGCCCTCAACCGTGACCTGACCTTGCGGCGGCGTGGGGATGTTGGTGGGGCGGGCGTTGGTGTTGTCGGTGGGCATCCAACCGCGGTTCACGAGCAGTGCCGACCCGTCCGCCAGGACGAGGGGAGTCACCACGTCCGCGCCGGCCTTTCCCTCGCGCGTCGTGAATTTCACGGTGACCTGGCGACGCGTATCGAAGGTCCCGGTCGCGCGCACGCGGGTCCATTCCTCGTGTTCGGCGACTGGGTGGCCGGGCCGGAGCACCGACTGAACCGGTACCGGAGCGGCGTTGAGATGGCGCTCGATGAGTGCCTGCTGCTGCTTCTTGTGCTCCATTCGGTGCCATTGCCAGAAACCGAGGCGTACGCACAGCGCAGCCAGCGCGAACGCTCCAAGCGTCAGCAGGATCGTCCGCCGGTTGAGCATGAGGGGAGGTTACCGAGGCACGACTAGCCTCGTGCCCGTGAGCACCGGTCTGGCCTTCGCGGTCACGTCGGCCTTCTGTTTCGGCCTCGCCGGCGCCACGGCGGCTGCGATGTTCGACGCCGGATGGTCGGCTGGCGCCGCGGTCGCCATGCGGGTCAGCCTTGGCGCGCTCGTCCTGGCCGCACCGGCCCTGCTCGCACTCCGCGGACGGTGGCCGGCCGTGCGCCGGCAAGCTCGCCCACTGCTCACCTACGGCATCCTGGCCGTGGCTGGTGCCCAGCTCTGCTACTTCTATGCCGTCTCGTACTTGCCCGTCGGGGTGGCCCTGCTCATTGAGTACACCTCGCCGGTCGGCGTGGTCGTGTGGATGTGGGCCCGCCACCGCCAGCAACCGACCAGGTTGACGCTGGTGGGCGGCACGATCGCGCTCGTTGGCCTTGCACTGCTCATCGATGTCTTTGGCACTGACATGTCACTCGATCCGCGAGGCGTGGCCTGGGCGCTCGCAGCCATGGTCGGCGCAACGGCGTACTTCGTCATCTCCGGCCACGGCGAGTCGGGCATCCCGCCGGTCGCACTGGCGTGGTTCGGCCTCACCGGCGCGGCGGTGACGATCGGTGCCGTGGGCCTGACCGGAGCCGTGCCGCTCCACGCCGCCACGTCGGACGTCACCTACCGCGGCATTTCGGTCCCCTGGGTCCTTCCCGTCGTGATCCTCGGGGTGGTCACCGCAGCCCTCGCATACCTGACCGGCATCGCCGGCGTCCGTCGGCTCGGTGCTCGGCTGGGATCGTTCATCGGCCTGACCGAAGTGCTCGCGGCCGTCCTGTTCGCCTGGCTCCTCCTGGCCGAGCTTCCGACGCCAGTGCAGTGGCTCGGTGGGGCGCTCGTGCTTGGGGGAGTGGTCGTCGTGAAATGGGGCGAGCCGGCGGACCCGACTGAAGCTGCGCTTCCGCCGGTCTAGCGCGACGCCGCGCCAACTAGACTGACGCAATGCAGCTGGCAGATCGCCACGGGCGGGTGGCCACGGACTTGCGGGTCTCGTTGACGGACCGCTGCAACCTGCGCTGCCAGTACTGCATGCCGGCCGAGGGCCTGGACTGGATGCCGGACGAACAGACGCTCACCGACGACGAGGTCATCCGGCTCATTTCCATCGGTGTCGAACGCCTGGGCATCAGGGAAGTCCGGTTCACCGGCGGCGAACCACTCTTGCGCCGCGGCCTGCCGAGAATCATTGCGGCGACGCACGCCTTGGGCGTCCCCACAGCGCTGACCACCAATGGGTTGGGCTTGGAACATATCGCCGACGCGTTGGCGGCGGCCGGACTCGACCGGATCAATGTCAGCCTCGACACCGTCGATCCGGTGACCTTCGCGGCCATCACACGTCGGGATCGGTTGGCGGATGTTCAGGCAGGCCTGCAGGCTGCGGCCGCTGCCGGCATTGGCCCGGTCAAGATCAACGCCGTCCTCCTGCGGGACGTCAATGACGTCCAGGCGGGCGACCTGCTCGACTGGTGCATGGGGCATGGATACCAGCTTCGGTTCATCGAGCAGATGCCACTCGACGCGCAGCATGGGTGGCATCGCGGCGACATGGTGACGGCAGACGAGATCATCACCCGGCTGGAGAAGGAGTTCCGCCTGACGCCGCTGGACGGTCGGGGATCATCTCCCGCCGAACACTTCTTGGTCGACGACGGGCCGCACGTCGTGGGGATCATCGGCTCGGTGACTCGGCCGTTCTGCGGAGATTGCGATCGGGTCCGGCTCACAGCCGACGGGCAGGTGCGCAACTGTCTCTTCGCTCGCGAGGAATCCGACCTGCGGTCGGCACTGCGTGCCGGCGCGTCAGACCGCGAGCTGGCTGAGCGGTGGGTGATGGCGATGGCTTCGAAGCTGCCCGGCCACGGCATCGACGATCCGGCGTTCCTGCAGCCGACCCGCCCGATGTCGGCGATCGGCGGCTGAGGCGGTCAGTCGCGCTTGTCGATCGTCCCCGGTGGGTGGTTCAACAGCGCCGATCCACTCGCTTGGCTGCGGGTTCCCGCATTGGCCAGGATGACCGACGTGTACGGCAGGACGAGCGCGCCCACGAACAGAATGGCGCCGAGCCAAGCCCCCACGGTTTGCCACGCGATGACCGCACCGACGAAGCACACGGTTCGGATCGCCATGGAGATGACATAGCGGCGTTCACGGCCGCCGATGTCGTCGTGTTGACCCGATTTCGCGGAGGTGACGGAGTACACCGGTTCGCGGTCCATGTCTTCACCCTACGCGCGACGTCTGTGGAGCATGATGGACACATGACCAACCGCACCTATCGCGTCACCGAAATCGTCGGGACCTCGCCGGAAGGCGTCACCGAAGCCATCGAGAACGGCATCGCCCGAGCGGGGGAGACGCTGCGGCACCTCGACTGGTTCGAGGTGGCCGGGATTCGTGGCCAGATCGAGGGCACCCAGGTCTCGCACTATCAGGTCACGATGAAGCTCGGCTTCCGCCTCGAAGACCAGTAGAGGGCAGATGCTCAATCGGCAGCATCTGCCGCCTCAATCTCCTCACGGGTAATGCCGAGCAGGTACACGATCGAGTCGAGGTACGGGACGTTCACCGAGGTCTTGGCCTGGTCGCGGACCAGCGGCTTGGCATTGAATGCGACACCCAGGCCTGCCGCCGCCAGCATGTCCAGATCGTTGGCGCCGTCGCCGATGGCGATCGTGTTCTTCAGCGCAACGCCGGCCTCGCGGGCGAATTGGCGCAGAGCTTCGGCCTTGCCGGCGCGATCGATGACGGGGCCGAGGAGTTGGCCGGTGAGCCGCCCATCGACGATCTCCAGTTCATTGGCGGCCACGTAGTCGATGCCAAGCTCGTCGGCAAGCGGCTCGATGATCGGTCTGAAGCCGCCGCTCACCAGGGCGAACCGGTAGCCCAGGCGCTTGAGCGTGCGAATCATGGTCCGTGCGCCGGGCGTGAACTGGATGTCGCGGCGGACGGTGTCCAGGAGTGATGCCTCCAGGCCGGCGAGCATCGCGACCCGCTGCCGGATTGACGTCTCGAAGTCGAGCTCGCCCCGCATCGCTGAGTCGGTCGCCGCAGCCATCTCGGCTTCCATGCCGGCGTGGGCGGCGAGCATGTCGATGACCTCGCCCTGGATCAAGGTCGAGTCGACGTCCATCACGACGAGTCGCTGGGCGTGCCGCAGAATGCCGCGCTCCTCAACGGCGACGTCGACCCCGTGATCAACGGCCACCTCCAGCAGCAGTGTCTGCAAGTCGTCAGGGTCGGCCCCCGAGATCTCCAGCCGCAGGGCGGTGACCGGGTAGCGGGCCAGGCGCAGGATGCGGTCGATGTTGCCGCCAGTGGACGCGATCCGCGAGGTGAGCGCCGCCATCGCAGAGGGCTCAAGCGGATGGCCCAGAACCGTGACGTTGGCGCGGCCCACACGGCGCGGGCGGTTGTCACCCACACCGTGCTCGATCTCGACCTCCAGGGCCAGGTCAGCGGCCAGGTCGCGCACCGCCTCTGTCAGCCGTTCGTGCTTCTCCGGCTGGGTAACCAGTGCGCTCAGCACCAGTCGTCCGCGCACCACGAGCTGCTCCACATCGACCACCTCGAGCGGGAACGCCGACAGGCAGTCGAAGAGTGCGGTCGACACGCCGGGCCGATCCGGACCGGTGAGGGTCAGCAGGATCGTCGGGTCGGTGAGGTGCGGCGTGGGCACGTGTTCGGTCATCGGGTCCGAGGCTATCGTTGGGGCCGTCTGTACGTGGCCCAAGGGAGAGTGGATGTCAGCGGCGTTTGACCTCTCCCACGTCACGGTGGTCCGGTCGGGGAAAGCGCTGCTCGACAACGTGTCTTGGCGTGCCGACGTGGGGGACCGGTGGGTCGTCATCGGCCCGAACGGAGCCGGGAAGAGCACCTTGATGCAGATCCTCGGCACCACCATGTTTCCAACCTCGGGCGACGCGGTGATTCTGGGCGAACGCCTTGGCGACGTCGATGTGTTCGACCTGCGCACCCGCATCGGATTCACTGGCACCACGGTCGCCGACCGGATCCCGGCTGACGAGACCGTGCTCGACGCCGTCATGTCCGCTGCGCATGCGGTCACCGGGCGATGGAACGAGGTGTACGAAGCCCAAGACTTCGCCCGGGCGGACCAGATCCTCGCTGAGCTGGGCATTCGTGCCCTGGCTGAACGCACGTTCGGCACGCT
The DNA here is from genome assembly GCA_035250065.1 of Aeromicrobium sp. Classification (GTDB taxonomy): domain Bacteria; phylum Actinomycetota; class Actinomycetes; order Propionibacteriales; family Nocardioidaceae; genus Aeromicrobium. Next base: position 16,542 of record DATFFJ010000102.1, read on the forward strand.
CTCCGAAGGCGAGCGGAAGCGCACGATCGTGGCGCGCGCTCTGATGACCGACCCGGAAATGCTTGTGCTGGACGAGCCTGGTGCTGGGCTCGACCTCGGTGCTCGTGAAGACCTTCTCGCCAGCCTCGAGCTCCTTGCCGGTGTGCCCGAAGCGCCGGTGCTGATTCTTGTCACCCACCACGTCGAGGAGATACCGCGCGGCTTCACGCACGTTCTCATGCTGCGCGACGGGCACGTGGTGGCCAGCGGTCCGCTTGCCGAGACGATGACCGTGGAGAACCTGAGTCGAACCTTCGGCATGCGGTTACATCTCGACATCGTTGATGGACGCTTCGCTGCGCGTCGGGCAGCATTTGGGCACAGGGCCGGCTGACCGAACGAGATGGGGGAGCGGCGATGTTCGACTGGATAGCGGAGCACGCGGCGTTGACGTGGCTGGCTGTGGCCGTGCTGCTTGCCGTCGTCGAGCTGCTCAGCATGGATTTCGTGCTGCTGATGTTTGCCCTGGGTGCGCTGGCCGCCGCCGGTGCGACCATGCTCGGCGCACCACTGTGGCTGGCCGTCGCGGTGTTCGCTGTGGTCTCGGTCGCGCTGTTGTTCCTGCTCCGACCCGCCTTGCTTCAGCGGCTGCACAGTGGCCCGACGCTGGCCACCGGCTTCTCGAATCTGGTGGGCATGAACGCGTTGGTGCTCCAGCCGGTCGACGCCCGAGACGGACGTGTCCGGATCGGCGCCGAGGAATGGTCGGCGCGCACCAACGGAGCCGAGACGATCGACGTGGGGGTCGAAACCCGCGTGGTGTCCATCGAGGGTGCGACTGCCGTCGTCACCGCTGAGCTCACGGAGGGGGAGTCCTGATGTTCTTCACGATTGCCGTTGTTCTTCTGGCGATCCTTGCGATCGTCTTCATCGCCAAGACGGTGAAGATCGTGCCGCAGGCGCGGGCCGGCATCGTCGAGCGCTTCGGCAAGTACCGGGCGACCCTGTCAGCGGGGCTCAACATCGTCGTTCCGTTCGTCGACAAGATGCGGTACCTGATCGACCTGCGGGAGCAGGTCGTCTCGTTCCCGCCGCAGCCGGTGATCACCGAGGACAACCTCACGGTGTCCATTGACACGGTCATCTACTTCCAGGTCACCGACCCCGTCGCCGCCACCTACGAGATCGCCGACTACATCCAGGCCATCGAGCAGCTCACGATGACGACACTGCGCAACATCATTGGCGGCATGACGCTCGAGCACGCGCTGACGAGCCGGGACCAGA
>DATFFJ010000103.1:0-5948 GCA_035250065.1 Aeromicrobium sp.
GCCGTCGGCGCCGCCGCTTTGCTGGTCGGAGAACTCCAGTTGGCGAAACGGTCGATCGGCGTCTCGGATGAGCGGCCGGCAAGTGCGGATGGCGTCTACGGCGACGACCTGCCCGGCAAGCCGGTCCGGTGCTTGATCCTCGGCGACTCGGCAGCCGTCGGCTACGGCATGACTCATCCCGACCAGACGCCGCCGGCACTGATCGGCATCAGCCTGTCCCACCTCCTCGACGCCCCCGTGCACGTCCACAGCGAAGCCGTGGTCGGCGCCCGCTCAGAGCACTTGCGCGAGCAGGTGAACCGCGGGTTGACGTTCAAACCTGACGTCGCCGTCATCATCATCGGCACGAACGACATCACCCACCGGGTGCCCCGCCAGCTGTCGGTGCGACGCCTCGGCGCCGCGGTTCGCCGTTTGGTCGACGCTGACTGCGACGTCGTCGTGGGCACGGTGCCCGACCTGGGCACGGTCCGTCCCATCCCCCAGCCGCTGCGGTTGATCGCGCGCCGACAGGGCCGAAACCTCGCCCGTGCACAGATGATCGCCGTCGTCTCGGCCGGTGGTCGCGCCGTGTCCCTCGGCGACCTGCTCGGCCCGGTTTTCTCGGCCAAGGCGGACATCATGTTCGGAACCGACCGTTTTCACCCGTCAGCCACCGGCTACGCCAACATGGTCAGCTTCCTGGTGCCGTCGATCGCCGCCGCCATCCGCGAGCCGGAGGAGCAGGAGACGGTGGCCACGACCATGCCGCTGGAGCACGCCGCCGCCGTGGCCGAGCTACACGTCGGCACCGAGGTCCGGCGCGAAGGTCGGCGCGCAGCCGTCCAGCGCCGCCAGGTCAAGCCAGTTCGAAGTCGTCGAAATCGAACCCCGGAGAAACAAGGCAACTGACCAGCGCGTCAGACGGCCCGGGAACCGTCCGTTGCCAGGTGTTGGCCGGGACAAGAGCCTGTGTGGACGTTCCGTGGTCCGTCCCGACCGTGACCGTTTCGACCGACATCGGTCGCGGGCCGTCGTCGCCCAGCTCGAGTCGGACCGATCCGGTGTGCGCCAGCCAGATTTCGTCCGACGCGACCCGGTGCCACGACGACGCTACTCCGGCTGGCAGCAGGAACCAGATCAACGTTGCCGACGAGCGGCGCCGGCCGTCGGGGAGGACAACCTCGACGGGCGACCGCCATGTCTCGCGGTACCAGCCGCCTTCGGGATGAGGTTCGAGACCGAGTTCCTGCGCGAGGGCAGGAACGTCAGTCATTCCCTCGCAGGATCGCCAGGATGCGCAGCAGCTCGATGTAGAGCCAGATGATGGTGACGGTCAGGCCGAAGGCGGCCCGCCACGACTCCCGCTCAGGCAGCCCAGCTGCCACCCCGCGCTCGACGAAGTCGAAGTCGAGGATGAGCATGAACACAGCGATGATCACACCGATGAAGCTCGAGATCAGGCCCAAGGTGCCGAAGCCGTTGAAGCCGAAGCTCGCGCCGAAGAAGTGCAGCACGAAGTCGAGCAGGCTGACCGCGACGAAGCCGAACATCGAGGCGATGACAACCTTGCGGAAGCGGTCGCTCACCTGGATGTTGAAGAACTTGTAGGCAGCGAGGGTGCCTGCGAAGGCCGCCATCGTGCCGAGCACCGCGCCGATGATGAGACTCGGGTCGCCAGGTGCGAATGCCGCCGTCACGAATTTGGAGAACGCGCCGACGAACAGGCCCTCGAGCGCCGCGTAGGCGAGGACCAGCCCGGGGCTGACGACCTTCTTGAAGGAGTTCACCATGGCGAGCACGAAACCGCCCAAGCCGCCGACCAGCGAGAACAGCATGGCCTTCTGTGCGGCAGCCTCGGCTTCCACTCCACCGAGGTCTCCGATGAGCAGCCAGGCGATGCCGGCGGTCACGACGACGGTGCCTGCGGTGATGGCGGTCTTCTCGACGACGGTGTCGAGCGTCATGCGGCCGGTTCCGACACCGAGCTGGGTGTGCGTCGGGTGCTGATCGAAGCCGACCGGAGCGGCTCCGTTGAAGCCGTCCGTCCGGCTGAATACCGGGTTGCTGCTACGCATCGTGTCCTCCATGAGGGCTGGGTACCGAGGAATTCGGTGCCTCCAGCCTATCCAACGCTTGGGACGGCGCGTGCGATCCCGAATCAGCCCAGATTTTCCGGCGGCCGCGCACAGAAATCGGCGGCGCGATCGAGCGCCGCCTGAACCGATTCGACCGTCGCGCCGGCCCGACCGGCCGCGACTCCGGCCAGAAAAGTCGCCACCGGAGCAGCCGGCCGGACATAGGCGTGTGCAGCATCGGAGGCGAGGGACAGAACTCCGGTCACGTCGACGTCCAGATCCGGAAGCTCCAAGGCCTCCGCGAGTGAAGCAGCGAAATCGGAGAGTTCATCCATGGCCGAGATCCTCCCACGTGTCGACGTCCTTGAGCGCCGGCTCCGGCACGCTGACTTCGGCGAGAGCAAGCGGCTCAAGGAGACGATGGACGGCCAGATCCACCAACGTCGACTGCCGCTGGACGGCGTCGCGGAGGGCCGCGGTCCGAGCCACGAACGTGAGGTTCTGGCGACGGCCGTCAGCGTCAATCGCGATCGCTCCATCCGTTCCGACCGCTTTGAGGAGCGGCCCGACGGCATCGGCGACATACGGCTGGTCGCACGCCAGGACGATCACCCGCCCGGACGTCACGTGCGGCAGGGCGGCGCCGATGCCGGCCGCGGGCCCGGCCAAAGGCGGATCCTCCCGCACCACGATCGCGTCGCCGACCAGCGGGCGCAGACTGGGGTCGCCCACGACGACAACTTGCGAGGCGCCCTCCAGGGCGGCGAGAGTCCGCTCCAGCAGCGTCTTGCCGTCGACGACGATCGCGTGCTTGGGCGTCCCGCCGAGCCGCCGGGAGGTGCCTCCGGCCAGCACGATCGCGTCGAAATCGTCCACGGAGCCCAGACTATGGTTGCCGCCATGGCGGGCCCCGATGTTCCACCGAAGTGGCGCACCAAGCCGGTGTCCTTCACCCGGCGCGGAGGGCGGCTGACCGAGCGCCAGCAGGCAGCGTGGACCGCGCTCGCCGCGACTCGGGTCATCGATGTACCGCGGTTCGGGCCGAGCACCTCCGTGGACCCCTCCTTCGAGTTCGACGTGGAGCGCGCGTTCGGCAGATCCGCGGACCTCGTCGTCGAGATCGGCAGCGGGCGAGGCGACGCGCTCGTTGCTGCGGCGAAGGCACAGCCGGAGGTCAACTTCCTCGGTCTCGAGGTGTACGTGCCGGGCGTTGCGCAGACCTTGGTGGCGATGCGGCAGAGTGCCCCCACCGTCGAGAACGTCCGCTTGGCCATCGTCAACGCTCCCGAGGCTTTTGCCACGATGCTCGCGCCCGGATCTGTGCACGAAGTGCGCACCTGGTTCCCCGACCCGTGGCACAAGGCGCGACATCACAAACGTCGCCTCATCACGATCGAGTTCACCGAACTGGTCGCGCGGGTCCTGGAACCGGACGGCGTGTGGCGGATCGCGACCGATTGGGACGATTACGCCGCGTGGATCAACGACGTCCTGACGACGTCACCCTTCATGATCGGTGGACCTGCTCCGCGGTTCGACGGGCGCTTCGAGACCAGGTTCGAGCGCAAGGGCGTGGCGGCCGGCCGAGTCATCCACGATTTCGAGGCTCGATTGCGGGAAACTCACGCACGATGATCCTGTCCGCTCCCGACCCGGCGCTTGACCGAGCGTTCGCCTCCGCGCTCCTGCGGCTGCAGCACGACGCGTATCGGAGCCAAGCGCACCTCATCGGCGACGACCGGCTCGTGGCCCTGGCAGCCGACGAGGACGACCTGCCCGCCTGGCGCGGGCGATATGTCGTGGCGTGGGAGGGCACGCAGCTGCTCGGCGCAGTCGCATGGCGAGTCACGTCCGCCAAGGCCGAGATCGACCGAGTCATGGTCGATGCGGCGGTTCGACGGCGCGGCATCGCCGCGGCGCTGGTTCAGGCGGTCCTCGACGAGATCGGCGAGATGCCTGCGGAAACCTTCACCGGCCGCGAGAACACACCTGGCGTGGCGCTCTACCGTCGGTTCAGCTTCGAGCCGATGGCCGACGAGCAGGCCTCAACCGGCGTCTGGATGACCCGGCTGCGCCGGGACCAGCGTCAGCGATAGGAACGCAGGACGTTCGTCGCCTTTGACTCCCCCGGCTCCCATTGGGCGATCCACGGCCCGGTGCCCTCGGACGCGTCGATGACGCCGTCTTCCACCCAGGTGTACTTGCCGTCGAGCACCGACTTCGTGAGCGCACGGTCACCGTCGTCGGTGTTGGTCCACAGTTGTTCGAAGAGGGCGTCGACCCGCAGCCGCGACTGCTCACAGAACGCCGCGGCCAACTCGTAGGCGGCCTTCCCGCGTTCGGCGTCCTCATGACGGATCATCTCCGCACGGGTGCAGGACGCGGCCATCGCGAACAGCTCCGCGCCGATGTCGACGATCCGGCCCAGGAAGGCCTGCTTGTACTCCATCTTCGCCTGCCAGCGACCCATCGCGTAGAACGTCTGGCGCGCCAGCTTGCGCGATCGCCTCTCGACGTAGCGCAGGTGCTTCGCCAGCGAACCGAACTCGTCGTAGGAGCCGGGTACCAAGCCCTTGCCGGCAACGAGCTTCGGCAGCCAGGTCGCATAGAAGCCGCTGGCGCTGGCTGCTGCCTTCGCCTTCGCCTTCGTGTCGGCATCGACGTCGGCGAGGGCGCCAGCCGCCTGCAGGTGGGTGTCGACCGCCTCCCGCGCGATGAGCAATTGCATGATCTCGGTGGATCCTTCGAAGATGCGGTTGATCCGCAGATCCCGCAGCAACTGCTCAGCCCCGACGGCGCGCTCGCCGCGCGCCGCCAGGGAGTCGGCCGTTTCGTATCCTCGGCCACCGCGGATCTGGATGAGCTCATCGGCGATGGTGTACGCCATCTCACTGGACCACAGCTTGGCGAGCGCGGCTTCGATGCGAATGTCCTTGGATCCGGCGTCAGCCAGTTCGGCGGACAGCTCGAACACCGCCTCCAGGGCAAACGTCGTGGCCGCGATGAAGGCGATCTTTTTGCCGACGGCCTCGTGCAAGCCCACGGGACGGCCCCACTGGACGCGCTCGCTGGACCATTCGCGGGCGATCTTGAGCGACCACTTAGCCCCGGCCGCGCACATCGCCGGAATGGAGAGCCGACCGGTGTTGAGCGTCGTCAGGGCGATCTTGAGACCTTCGCCTTCCTGACCAAGCCGGTTCTCCACCGGCACCCTGACCTGATGGAATCTCGTCACACCGTTCTCGATGCCGCGAAGACCCATGAAAGCGTTGCGGTTCTCGACCGTCACCCCTGGCTCGGACGTCTCCACGACAAAGGCGGAGATGCCGCCGCGGCCGTTTGCGTGCTTTGGCACGGTGGCCATGACGACGACCAGCTCGGCGATGACGCCGTTCGTCGTCCAGAGCTTGACCCCGTCGAGGATGTACTCCGAGCCGTCCTCGCTCAGCCGCGCGGTCGATGCCATCCGGGCCGGATCGGACCCAACATCGGGCTCGGTGAGCAGGAACGCGGTGACCGCTCCAGCCGCGCAGCGCGGGAGGTACTGCTGCTTCTGCGCGTCCGTGCCGAACATCTTGACCGGCTCGGGAACTCCGATCGAGTTGTGTGCCGAGACCAGCGCGCCCAAGGACGGATGGACGGAGCCGACCAGCATGAGAGCGCGGCCGTAGTGCAGCATCGACAATCCCAGCCCGCCGTACTCCTTCGGGATCTTGATCCCGAACACGCCAAGTTCGGCGAACCCCTTCACGTAGTCATCGGGGACGCGCGCCTCGCGCTCGATCAAGCGCCCATCGAGCGTGCGGCAATAGCTCTCGAGTTCGCGGAGGAAAGCCTCCCCCTCGGCGACGGACTCAGCACCGCCGCGCGGGTGCGGGTGGATCAAGGGGA
>DATFFJ010000104.1:0-11363 GCA_035250065.1 Aeromicrobium sp.
CTGGAGGAACTGAGCCTCTTCGGCCGAGTGCACGCGGGAGCGGTAGTCGATGTCATTCGTGCCGAGGACGTCACGGGCGAAACTGGCGTAGGCGCGGGCGTCCTCAACCGTGAGGCGTCCGCCCGGAAGTACACCGACACCCGACGCCGCAGCCAAGCCGCGGGCGGCGACGGCGAGGGCGCCCGGCCACGACATGGGCTCCAAGTCACCGGTCTCCGGACTCCGGACGAGAGGGGTGGTGAGCCGGTCGTCCTGGCGAGTCCACGTGAACGCAAAGCGATCCTTGTCGCTGATCCACTCCTCGTTGACCAGCGGGTCGTCGCCGGCGAGGACGCGCATGACCCTGCCGCGGCGATGGTCGACGCGGATGGCGGCGCCGCTGGAGTCGTGCTCGGTGATCGACGGAGTTGAGACCAGGTCGAAGGGGCGCGCCCGGAACCGATAGTCGGCACTGGTCAGGGCCCCGACCGGGCAGATCTGGATGGTGTTGCCCGAGAAGTAGGAGTGGAAGGGCTGGCCGTCAGCGATGCCGATCTGTTGCTTCGCCCCGCGTTCCAGGAGCTCGATGAACGGATCGCCGGCGATCTCCTCGCTGAACCGCGTGCATCGCTGGCACAGGACACAACGCTCGCGGTCGAGCAGGACCTGCTCGGAGACCGGGACCGGCTTGGCGAAATGTCGCTTGTTGTCGGTGAACCGCGCCTCGGCAGCACCGTGGCTCATGGCCTGGTTCTGGAGTGGGCATTCGCCCCCCTTGTCGCAGACCGGGCAGTCCAGCGGATGGTTGGCCAGCAGGAACTCGAGGTTGCCCACCTGTGCCTTCTCGGCCACCTTCGACGTCACCTGCGTCTCGACCACCATGCCGGCGGCGACCTCGAGCGTGCACGAAGCCTGGGGCTTGGGGAACCCGCGCCCATTGCCGGCGTCGGGAACGTCGACGAGACATTGACGGCAGGCGCCCACTGGCTCAAGCAGCGGGTGGTCACAGAACCGCGGGATCTCGACCCCGATCATCTCGGCGGCGCGAATGACGAGGGTTCCCTTGGGGACGCTGACCTCGACACCGTCGATCGTCAGCGTCACGAGTTCGACCGGAGGCGTGTAGACGCCGGGCTTTACTTCCACCGTCACACGGACACCTCCGCTCCAAAGAGCGTCGAGCGGTCCGGCGGAAACAGCTCCCACGACGGCGTGTGCATGCCCGCCTCGAACTCGTCGCGGAAATACATGATCGCGCTCGTGATCGGGCTGGTGGCGCCGTCACCGAGGGCACAGAAGGATCGGCCAAGGATGTTGTCGCACAGGTCGAGCAGCAGCTCGATGTCGCCCTCACGGCCCTCGCCCGCGTCGAGCCGGCCGAGGATCTGCGTCATCCACCACGTGCCCTCGCGGCACGGGGTGCACTTGCCACACGACTCGTGCTTGTAGAACTCGGTCCACCGCAGCACCGCACGCACGACCGACGTCGTCTGATCGAAGACCTGCAGCGCCTTGGTGCCCAACATCGAGCCGGCCGAGGCGACAGCTTCGTAGTCGAGGGGGACGTCGAGGTGCTCGGCGACGAGGATCGGCGTGGATGAGCCGCCCGGCGTCCAGAACTTGAGTTCGGACCCCTCACGCATCCCGCCACCGAGGTCGAGCAGCTGCCGCAAGGTGATGCCGAGCGGCGCCTCGTACTGGCCGGGACGCTTCACGTGACCGGACAGTGAGTAGATCGTGTAGCCCTTGGACTTCTCGGTGCCCATGCCGGCGAACCACGCCACACCCTCATCGACGATGCTCGGGACCGAGGCGATCGACTCGACGTTGTTGATCACCGTCGGGCAGGCGTACAGCCCTTCGACGGCCGGGAACGGCGGGCGCAGCCTTGGTTGCCCGCGGCGGCCCTCGAGGGAGTCGAGCAGGGCGGTTTCCTCACCGCAGATGTATGCACCGGCACCGGCGTGGACGACGAGGTCGACCTTTCTGCCGCTGCCGAGAACGCTGTCACCCAGGTAGCCGGCCTCGTACGCCTCGCGTACGGCGGCCCGCAGCCGACGCACGACGTGGAGCACTTCGCCACGGACATAGATGAACGCCGTCTCGGCCCGGATCGCGAGACAGCTGATGATGACGCCCTCCACCAGCGTGTGGGGGCTGGCCATCATCAGCGGGATGTCCTTGCACGTGCCCGGCTCGGACTCGTCGGCGTTGACCACCAGGTACTTGGGCTTGGGGTTGTCCTGTGGGATGAAGCCCCACTTCATTCCGGTCGGGAAGCCGGCGCCCCCACGACCGCGAAGTCCGGCGTCCTTGACCTGCTCGATGAGGTCGTCCGGTGCGATGTCCAGCGCCTTGCGCAGCGCGCGGTAGCCGCCCTGCGCTTCGTACGCTTCGCGCGTCCACGCGCGATCGTCGCCCCAGTTGCGGGTGAGGACGGGGGTGAGTTGAGCCGTCATGCCGAACCCCCGGTTTCAGAAGCCCATCCCTGCTCACGGGCGATCTCCAGTCCGGCGAGCGAAGGCCCAGCTGCCGCCGGTCCCTCGTCGACACGGCCGTCCTCAAAACCGGCAAGCACGCGTTCGGCTTCCCGCCACGAGGTGATGGTCGCGCCCCGCGGACTGACCACGGTCTCACCGGCGCGCAGTGCGTCGACGAGCTCCGTCGCCGACGCCGGCGTCTGCTGGTCGAAGAACTCCCAGTTGACGGTCATGACCGGCGCGAAGTCACAGGCTGCATTGCACTCGATTCGCTCCAGCGTGATGGCGCCGTCGGACGTCGTCTCGTCGTTGCCGACGTCCAGGTGGGAGCACAGCCGCTCGAAGATCGCATCGCCGCCGAGCACCGCACACAGCGTGTTCGTGCAGACGCCGACGTGGTGCGTGCCGACCGGATGCTTCTTGTACATCGTGTAGAACGTGGCCACACCGGAGACCTCCGCTTCCGAGATCCCCAAGAGCTCCGCACACAGCGAGATCCCCTCCGTCGTGACTCTCCCGTCGACGGATTGCAGCAGGTGCAGCATCGGCAGCAGCGCCGAACGGGCGTCCGGATAACGCCCCATCAGCTCGCGCAACTCAGCCATGGTCTCGTCCGAATACGCCTCCGCGGTGGTCATCGGTCAACGCCTCCCATCACCGGATCGATCGAGGCGATGGCGACGATGACGTCGGAGATCATCGAGCCCTCGCTCATCACCGATGTGCCCTGCAGGTTGACGAACGACGGGTCGCGGAAGTGCACACGGTATGGGCGATTGCCGCCGTCGGACACGGCATGGCAGCCGATCTCACCACGCGGTGCCTCGATGGAGGCGTACACCTGTCCGGTCGGCACGCGGAAGCCTTCCGTCACCAGCTTGAAGTGATGGATGAGCGCCTCCATCGACTCGCCCATGATGTGCTTGATGTGCTGGAGCGAGTTGCCTTGGCCGTCGGCACCCACGGAGAGCTGCGCAGGCCAGGCGATCTTCTTGTCCGCGACCATGACCGGCTGGCCGTCCAATGCGGCAAGGCGGTCGATCGCCTGCTCGACGATCCGCAGCGACTGGTGCATCTCGTCCAGCCGCACCCGGAATCGGCCGTAGGCATCGGGCTCGTCCCACGTCACGACGTCGAAGTCGTAGGACTCGTAGTCCCAGTACGGCATCGTCTTGCGCAGGTCCCAGTCATAGCCGGTCGCCCGGAGCACGGGTCCGGACATCCCAAGGGCCAGACAGCCCGGCAGGTCCAGGTGTCCCACGCCCTTGAGTCGCCCCTTGAAGATCGGGTTGGCGTTGCACAGGGCGGCGTACTCGGGCAGCCGCTTCTTGAGCAGCTTCACCGTGTCGCGCAGCTTTGTGATCGCGTCGTCCGGGATGTCCTGGGCGACGCCACCCGGCCGGAAGTAGGCGTGGTTCATCCGGAGGCCGGTGATGAGCTCGAACAGGTTGAGGATGAGCTCACGATCGCGGAAGCCGATCGTCATGACGGTCAGGGCACCGATCTCCATGCCGCCGGTGGCGATGCACACGAGGTGTGAGCTGATCCGGTTGAGCTCCAGCAAGAGAACGCGCAGGACCCGGGCCTTCTCCGGAACGTCATCCTCGATGCCGAGCAGCTTCTCCACCGCCGCGACGTAGGCGGCCTCGTTCGAGAACGGCGCGACATAGTCCATCCGGGTACAGAACGTGACGCCCTGCGTCCACGTCCGGAACTCCATGTTCTTCTCGATGCCGGTGTGCAGGTAGCCGATGCCGGGCCGGCAGTCGACGACGGTCTCGCCATCGATCTCCAGCACGAGACGCAGGACGCCGTGAGTCGACGGGTGCTGCGGGCCCATGTTGACCACGAGGCGATCGCCCTCGACCGCAGTGGTGTCGATGGAGTCCCAGTCCTGGCCGGTCACGTTGAAGACCGGGCCCTCGGTGGTCTCGGTTGTGCCGGCGTAGGCGTCCGTGCTGTTCGGCGGGGTCATGAGTAGCTCCGGCGATGCTCGGGCGACGGAATGGTCCCGCCCTTGTACTCGACCGGGATGCCGCCGAGCGGATAGTCCTTACGCTGCGGGTGGCCGATCCAGTCGTCCGGCATGAGGATCCGGGTCAGCGCGGGATGCCCGTCGAAGATGACGCCGAAGAAGTCCCACGTCTCACGTTCGTGCCAGTCGGCGGTCGGGTAGACCGGGGTCACGCTCGGCATGTGCCGGTCGTCATCGGGGGTCGTGACCTCCAGCCGGATCCGGCGTCGGTAAGACATCGACAGCAGGTGGTAGACGACGTGCAGCTCGCGTCCCTTGTCATGCGGGTAATGGACGCCTGAGACCGATGAGCAGAACTCGAAGCGCAGCTTGTCGTCGTCGCGCAGTTGCTTGGCGACATCGACCAGGGCGTCGCGGCGGACGAAGAAGGTGATCTCCCCGCGATCGACGACGACCTTCTCGATCGCAGCGCCGGGCAGGGAGTCGTACACCTCGTCGAACCAACCACCGAACGGCGGCGTGGCCGCACCCGGCATGACCACGGGTCGCGTGATGCCCCCGAACCCGCTGGTGTCTCCGGTGCCGTGAACGCCGAATGCGCCCTCGCGGACGTCGATGACCTCCAGCTCGCGGATGCCCGCAGCCGCCACAACCTCGTTGGAGACGTCGGACGTCTTCTCGTCCGTCACCGCATCAGACCCTTCTGTGCGGAGGTCGGAAGGGCCTCGAGCGCCGCCTCCTCGCGCTCCTCGATCTCGCGCTTGCGATGGACGCCCAGCTTCTGGTGCCGGACCTGGTCGTGCAGCTTGAGCACCGCGTCGAAGAGCATCTCCGGCCGCGGCGGGCAGCCGGGCAGGTACATGTCGACCGGGACCACGTGGTCGACGCCCTGCACGATTGCGTAGTTGTTGAACATGCCGCCGGACGACGCGCACACGCCCATCGCGAGGACGTACTTGGGCTCGGCCATCTGGTCGTAGATCTGGCGGAGGACGGGTGCCATCTTGTTGCTCACGCGGCCGGCGACGATCATCAGGTCGGCCTGGCGCGGAGATGGCCGGAACACCTCCATGCCGAACCGAGCCGAGTCGAACCGCGGGGCACCGAAGGCCATCATCTCGATCGCGCAGCAGGCGAGGCCGAAGGTGGCCGGCCAGAACGCCGCCTTGCGCATGTAGCCGACGAGCCCCTCGACCGTCGTCAACATCACGCCCGCGGGCAGCTTTTCTTCTAGTCCCATTCGAGACCTCCTCGCCGCCAGACGTACGCATAGGCGACGAACACCGTGGCCATGAAGATCAACATCTCAATCAGGCCGAACCAGCCAAGCGCGTCAAAGGCGACGGCGAAGGGGTAGAGAAAGATGATCTCGATGTCGAAGACGATGAACAGCATCGCGATGATGAAGTAGCGCACCGAGATACGGCCACCGCCGACCGGCACCGGGCTCGGCTCGATGCCCGACTCGTACCGATCGAGCTTGGCTCGGTTGTAGCGCCTCGGACCGGTGAGCGGAGCGATCGCGACGCTGAAGACGGCGAAGCCGGCGGCCAAGGCACCCAGCACGAGGATCGGCGTGTAGGCGTTCACTCCACCTCCGCGTGCGCTCATCGACGTGCACTTGTGAATCGCTTCACAACGTCTGTCGAGTCACACACTACGCCCGGCTTTGGGGCACTGTGAGTTAGGTCACCCTAACTACCGAGCTTCACTTCGATGACCTGCGTGCGCGCTCCGGTGTCCTCGATGTTCTCGCCGTCGGCATACGGGCGCTCCGCGACGGCGAAGTCGTTGTCGTTGATCAGAACCAGCGTGTCGCGGGTCTTCAGCCACGCCCCTTCGATCTTGTCGGGCACCCCGTCGACTCCCGCGAGGTTGACGACGAGCTTCTTGTCCGCGCCGGCGATGAGATCATCGGCCGGGTCGAGCTTGACCAGGTAGTAGCGCGACTGCTCGTCCGTCCGCTCTTGGACGACCACGTGGTCCGCGTCGACCGGGACCAGCGCGGAGATCTTCAGCTTGCGCCCGCGGTCGTTGAACGTCGAAGGATCATCGAACTGGTACGGGAACTCCGCCAGGGTCTCGCCCGTCGTCGTGTCGAAGGTCAGCAACTCGGTGATGATGCGGTCCTTCTGGCCGGGCACGACAATCGAGCTCTGCAGGGCAGCCACGATGGTCTTGCCGTCCGGCAGCAGCGCCAAGTCCTCGAGGCCGCGGTTCGCCTTGCGGTACTGCAGCGCGGACGGCAGGGATCCGACGACGGGATACTCGACACCCGCTTCGCGGTAGGCGCCTTCTGTCCCGGCCGGCAGGTGGCGCTTCAGGATGTGGCCCTTCGCGTCGAGTTCGACGATCGAGGTGGCGTACTCCTCGGACACCCAGAAGTGGCCATTGGCAGTCCGGACGATGCCCTCCGGATCGAGGCCATTGATGTTGTACGGCAGGACCGTCTCCGCATCGGCGGCCAGGGGCGGCGACTCTTCGCCAAACGCCCGGTTCGGCATGCCGGTGACCGGCTTGCCATCCGCGTTCGTGATCGGGATGGACTCGATGACGTCGATCGATTCACCGCGGACCTTGATGTGCACCAACGTCGGGTCGAAGGTCGGGACGATGAAGGTACGGACGTCGTCGTAGACCTCGGGGTTCGGGCCGCGGTCGGTCACGGTCCAGTACTCGTTTCCGCCCAGTGGAAACAGTCCGCTGCCAATGCTGCCGAGCTTGACGCCGCGATCGTCGTCGATCGAGTCCGGCAGCAGCGCATTCTGGAAATCGGCCAACGGGAGGTCCGGCAGCGTCGAGGTCTTCGTCACCGCGCCGGTGGCGCCCAAGACCGGCGTGACGTAGAGGAGCGGCCGGGCGTCGCTTGTCGGCTTGGGGTTCGGATCAGCCGACTGGGCGGCGGGACCGGCCAAGACCGCGAGGCTGACGAGGACGAGACCTGCGACGGTCGCGAAACCGAGCGTCTGCAGCTTGGTGGGGCGCATGCGGCGACCGTAGGGATTCCGCATGTCGCGCCAGGGCCGTCTCGGTGGCCGGGCGGTTAATTCGTCCTGAACGACCTAGCGATATGCCCTGTGCAGGGCGACGATGCCGCCGGACAGGTTGTGCCAGGCGACCGACGTCCATCCCGCCTTGGTCATCATGCGGGCCAGTCCGGCCTGGTCCGGCCAGTCCCGGATCGACTCGGCCAAATAGACGTAGGACTCCGGGTCGGACGACACCTTCGTCGCGATCCACGGCAGCAGGCGCATGAGGTAGTTCATGTAGATCCGGGCGAACGGCTTCCAGGCAGGCCGGCTGAACTCGCAGACCACCACGCGGCCGCCTGGACGGGTGACGCGGAGCAGCTCGCGAAGCCCTTCGATCGGGTCATGGATGTTGCGCAAGCCGAAGGAGATGGTCACGGCATCGAACGTCTGGTCTGCAAAGGGCAGGCGCATCCCGTCACCGGCGACGAAGGGGAGGTCGGGCCGGGCCTGCTGGCCAACCGTCAGCATCCCAATCGAGAAGTCGCACGGAACGACGGTCGCGCCGGCTGCGGCGAAGGGCTCGCTGGACGTCCCGGTCCCGGCCGCGAGGTCGAGCACCAGCTCCCCCGGCTTCGGGTCGACGAGCCGCAGGACGCGCTTGCGCCACCGGCGGTCCTGCCCCATGGACAGCACGTCGTTCGTGACGTCGTAGCGGCGGGCCACCGTGTCGAACATCCGCGCGACATCCCGCGGCTGCTTGTCCAGTCCGGCTCTGCTCACGGCCCAAGCGTTGCACGAGTAATCTCAGGCCCGTGAGCCGGACGGGAACGGAGCGTGCTTGGGGAAAAGCGGGAGTTCCGCTCTTGGCACGCACAGTCGAGATCGATGACCCGGGGCCCCTGCTCGCCCTCCTCCCCGATTCCGACCAGCTCGCGTGGGTTCACCGCGGTGACGGGCTCGTCGGGTGGGGGCGTGCCGCCGAGTTCGCGTTCGCCGGGCGGAACCGCTTCCTCGACGCGGCGAGTCAGTGGCGCGAGATCACGCGGCACAGCGTCGTCCGGGACGATGTCGAAATCCCCGGGTCCGGCTTGGTGGCGTTTGGCACCTTCACGTTTGACGACGCGGCCACCGAAAGTCGCCTGATCATCCCCGAGGTCGTCGTCGGACGTCGGGATGGCCGAGCCTGGGTCACGACCATCGGTACGGCCGTGGGCGCCACCCCGCTGATCACCGCCACCGACTCCCCGGTCCCCCCGCACGTGGTGGAGTTCAGCGACGGCACGGTCAGCCCGGACGCATGGAAGCAGACCGTGGCCGAGGCGGTTCGGCGGATCAGCGTCGGCGGCATCAGCAAGGTCGTCCTGGCCCGCGACCTCGTCGCGCACCTGGCCGCGCCGCTGGACGTCCGGAGCCCGCTCGGTCGGCTCGCCGTCGACTACCCCGGCTGCTGGACCTTCCATGTGGACGGCTTCTTTGGCTCGACGCCGGAGATGCTCGTGCGCCTCGAGCGCGGCCTGGTGACGTCGCGAGTCCTTGCCGGCACCATCCGCCGCACCGGCGACGACACGCACGACCTGGTGCTCGCCGGGTCGCTGGCTCGGTCGAGCAAGGATCGCGAGGAACACGAGTACGCGGTCCGGTCGGTGGCGGACGCCTTGGCGCCCCACTGCACGAGCATGAACGTCCCGGAGTCGCCGTACGTGCTCCATCTCCCCAACGTGATGCATCTGGCCACGGACGTGACCGGCGTCATCCAGCACGAGACAAGCGTGCTTCACCTGGCCGCTTCGCTGCATCCCTCGGCCGCGGTCGGCGGCACCCCGACCGACGAGGCGCTCAAGCTCATCACCGCACTCGAGCAGCTCGATCGCGGCCGTTACGCCGGACCCGTCGGCTGGATCGGTGCGTCCGGCGACGGGGAATGGGGCATCGGGCTGCGTTCTGCGCAGATCGAGGATGGCCCCGAGGGGCCGCGGGTGCGGTTGTTTGCCGGCTGCGGCATCGTTGCCGACTCCGTGCCCACCGACGAACTGGCCGAGGCCGACGCGAAGCTCGTCCCGATCAGAAGCGCCTTGGGAGGCTGACGTGCTCAACCGTCTCGTGACGAAGGCGCGCACGCCGGTCGACTCCGCCTCTCTGGCGGTCTTCCGCATGATGTTCGGCGCGATCGGGGCGTGGGAGGTCACGCGGTACTTCAACCATGGCTGGATCAGCCGCTACTGGGAGGAACCCGACTTCCACTTCCACTACGTGGGATTCGGATGGGTCGAGCCACTCCCGCCGCCGTGGATGCACGTCCTCTGGGCGGTCCTCGGCATCGCGGCCGTGGCGATCGCGATCGGTGCCTTCTACCGGATCGCCACGGTCGTCTTCGCGATCTGCTTCGGGTACTCGTTCCTGCTCGAGACCGCGATGTACCTCAACCACTTCTATCTCCTCGCCTTGCTGGCGATCCTCATGGTGTTCGTGCCGGCGCATCGCGTCTGGTCGGTCGATGCCTGGCGCGCGGGCTGGTCTCACGACCAGCCCAGCCCGGCGTGGGCCTTGTGGGCCCTCAGGTTCCAGGTCGGGGTCCTGTACGTCGGCGGCGGCATTGCCAAGATTGAGTCCGACTGGCTCCAGGGCCAACCGATGAGCATGTGGCTGGCGCATCGCACGCACTTCCCGTTGATCGGCAGATTCTTCGATCACCCGTCGGCCGGCCTCATCGCCGCGTGGTCCGGCACGCTCTTCGACCTCCTCATCGTGTTCGCCGTGGCCTGGCGGCGCACCCGCCTGCTGGCTTTCGTGGCGGCCGTCCTCTTCCACTTCACGAACTCGCAGCTGTTCTCGATCGGGATCTTCCCCTTCCTGGCCCTCGGCTCTCTGACCCTGTTCTGCCCGCCCGACTGGCCGCGAGCTTTGGTACGGATCCTGGAGGGACGTCGATGGACACCGAGGACGTTCGAGGCACCGCCCGCGTTGGCCGGCCGCGCGAAGAAGGTCGCCATCGGCGGAGTCGCCCTCGGGCTGATCTTCGCGGCCACCCAGATTCTTATTCCGCTCCGCCACTACGCGATGCCGGGTCGCTCCACCTGGACCGAGGCCGGCCACACGTTCTCGTGGCACATGAAGCAACGCGACAAGGAGGGCGATGTCACCTTCATCGTCGACCGACCCGGGGAAACCGCGACCGTCTTCATGCCCGCAATGCATCTGCCGGAGTGGCAGTACACCGCGATGAAGACCCGGCCAGAACTCATCCGGCAGTACGCGCACGAGGTCGCCGATCTCGCGGTCGAACGTGAACCGTCCAAACCGCGACCCTCGGTTCACGTCATCGCGTTGGTGTCACTGAACGGGCGCAAGCCGCAGCTGATGATCGACGACGACGTCGACCTCGCGTCCGAGCCGGCGACGCTCGGAACGCCGAGCTGGGTGGTCCCGCTCCGCGATCCGCTCCCTCCACGCGACGAGGTCTGGGAGCCTTAGCCGTCAGCGGCCGTAGAGGAACCTCATCAGCTTGTCGGCGATGCGTTCGGTGCGCTCGGTGCGGTTGAACGTCGTCAGCGGCAGCATCGCCTTGAACTTGCGGTCGGTGATCGCGTGCGCGTAGGTGAACTCCTTGAGCCCGTCTGCGCCGTGGATCCGGCCGAAGCCCGACTCGCCGACGCCTCCGAAGGGCAACGACGGCACACCCGCATAGCTGAGGTACTGATTGACCGCGGTCATGCCGGCGCGCATCTCGCCGGCGATCTCCATGCCGCGATGCTTGGAGAAGACGGTGCTGGCCAAGCCGTAGCGCGTTCCGTTCGCGCGCTCGACGGCCTCCTCCATCGAGGACACCGGGTTGATCGCCAGCGTGGGGCCGAATGTCTCGTCGGTCATCTCCAGCGAGTCCTCCGGCACGTGTGTGAGGATCGTCGGCTGCACGCAGTGCTCATCGATCGTGTCGGGGCCGCCGATCATGACGGTCGC